>DSDB01000285.1 GCA_011057845.1 Phycisphaerales bacterium
GTTCATCCAGAGAGCCGCCGCGATTCGCTTCGGCGACGACAAGACCGTCGTCGCCATCCACGGCACCTTCATCGACCGGACCCTCGGCAGTTGCGGCGAACTGAGCGAATGGGTCGATGGCCGCACTTGGCAGCTTGAGGTGGACGACCGGCTCGACCTTCTCCGCAAGTGGCGATGGGGGCGCTGCGTGGATGAATCGCAGCTTGGTTCGCCTGAGTATCGCGCCAAGAAGCGGTTCATGGCCGATTTTGTGAAACTCCTGCACGACATGGGGGCCCACGAGTTCGCCCGCCAGTATGAGTGGTCCACCTGCAAGAGCCAGCCCAACTGCCTCAAACGGACCGACCGAAACGCCGGCCCGGCCGACGGCCTGACCGCCGTGGATTTTCGCGCGGGTCTTGCCCTGTTGCCGTTTCTGCCGATGAGTCCCGGCGATATTGCCCTGATCCTCAAGGGCCTGGCCCGAGGCTCGCTCGTCCAGTTCGATCGCGGCAACCTGGCCACTCTCGAACGCTTCGTCGCGGAAAACGGCGACCGCTTCGCCGACATGCAAGGCATGTTGGAGGAACTCAAGCAGGCCGAGGACGTCTACCGCAACTCCGTGCCGGACATCACGCACAACCATGTCCGCCTGCTCTACAGCGGGAAACTCTACCGGACGATGTTTGACAGCGCCGTAACCGGCTGGAAGGTCCGTGGCCTGATCGCCGACAAGGCTGAGGCGTGGCTGCGCCACTGCAAGGCCTCGACCTTTCTGTTCTTTCTGGTCGGCCTGATTCCCATCCTCGGCCGGGTCCTCCGCAAGGCCTGGGGCCGCCCCGATTGGCGCAAGCACTACCTCGGTATCCTCACGAGCTGGGCCTATTTCCAGCGTGCCCTCAAAGGCCGGGCCCTGGAACGGATCATCGCCTGGCACCGTAAGGGCCGCGTTTCAGCCGAAAAAACTGAGACATTGGCAAAATCCCTGCCTCGTTACTTCCTGCACATGCCCTTCGCCCTGCTGCCGGCCGGACTCGACCGTTTCATCACCGATGGGCGATTCCGCAAGGAGAAGCTCGCGTACTTATTCGTCCGCCCCATCCGGCTCTACTTCAGCGCCGACCTCCGCCGCCAGTGGATGCTGGATATGATCGCCGAGGGTCGTCGCAAGCATATCCTGTCTGAAGACGATACCCAGACTATCCTGGCCCAGTTGGACGAACCCTACATTCAGAAGTACCTTATCAGCCTTGTGGTCCATTTGATGACCCTGCCGGTTACGCAGGTCGTCTCGCTGGCGGTGGCGGTCATCTACGTCGTCGTGCATAAACTGCCTTGGGATGAGGCCCTGGCCACGGGTGCGGCCATACTGATCGCCTTCCAGGTCGTGCCGATCTCGCCCGGCTCCTTCTGTCGCGGCCTCTACACCACCGTCATGGCCATCCGCGACCGCAGCTTCAAGGACTACAACATCGCCCTGTTCTTGAGTTACTTCAAGTACGTCGGCTATCTGGCGTTCCCCATCCAGATGACCTATCGCTACCCCGCGCTGGCCCGGTTCATGGCCGCGCACTGGGCGACGGACGCCGTCCATATCGTTCCGGTCTTCGGAGAGAAGGGGGCCCTTCTGGAGCACTGGGTCTTCTGCCTGTTCTACAACTGGCCGCTGACCCTCCGACGGCGGATGCGCAGACGCGCCGAGGCCAGGTCCTTGCTGAGGCCCCGATACTGGCATGCGCCCATCTGCGTTGCGGCCCTGGCGGCCCTGCTGGGATGGGCCGATCAACGCTACTTTGCCTGCTCTGGAACGCTGCCTCTCATCGGCCGCGCCATGGCCGAAGAGGAATTTCGGCTCGGATACTTCTGGTGGTTCATCGTGCTGGCCCCCCTGCTCAACGGCGCCTTGATGACCCTCGGGGCGCGAGGAGCATCGCTGGGCAGGCGTGTGCTCCTGGGCGTTGCGGCCGGAGCGGCCTTGGGTCTTTTGTACACCCTCGCTACGGCCCTGGTTGCCCGCGGCGACGGCCTGCCTATCCCGAAAATGGCCTTTGAGACCGTCTGGAGGGCGTTTATCTTCGCCGTCGTCTCGACCATCGGGCTGATGCTCACGGAGTTGTGGCTGGGCGAACCTGCCGAGGCCCGGGAGCATTCATAAGACACCAGGACAGCCCCCCTGCCCGCCCCACAGGATGCCCGTCGCCCCCTCCCCAACCGGCGAAATTCTAACCGGGAAATCCGCCGAATATCCCGAAAAAACTGGGAAGCCCGGCAGGTGAGTGGTATAATCAGGTTTTGTTGCATCTTACACGGTGTACCGAACGCATTGAATTGCTACGAGGCTGGGGGCGATTGGCCTGTTGCCTCGATTGGAGGCTATGAACCGGATGCCGGCGAACAGCTACAACTCGCTGTGCGATGACTTTTACGTCGATATGCACGTCAACACCGAGCTGGAGTTGCCGCGAAGCCGCGACACGGTCCTGTCGTTCTTCGAGCAGATCCAGAAACGCTATCCTACGATGGGCTGCTTCCACCGTCGTCGTCGAAACGAGTTCTGGCTCGAAGAAGACCACCGGGAAGACCAGTACCGCTGGGTCAACCTGGAGCCGAACCGCGTCGGTTCCGGCGTGGTCAATCCGACCGCCTTCGAAGAGGCCTACGCCCAGCATCGGCTGGTCCTGGGACTGATTCCGTACATGCTGGGGGTCAACCACCTGGACATCGACTCGCTCGATATCACCTTCGCCATGGATTTCGACTATCTGGGCGGGCACGATGAAGTCATCGCCGAGTCTCTCCTGGGCGAGTCCGCCTTCGGACGGTTGCTGGATATACCCGGCAGCCGGGCGATCGGCTTTTCCCCCGTCACCATCATCTCGCTCTCGGACGACGACTGCACCCAGGCCCGGGTCAGCGTGGAGTCCAAGACGAGCGTCTTTGAGCCTCGCAAGAAAGGCCGGAACAACACGGACACGGCCATCAGCCTGGCGCTGACGGTTCGCCAGTACCCTCTCACCGAGGGCAAGTTCGATTCCCTGGCGTCGTTCGATCACCAGTGCTGCCTCGTGGAGGAGCTCATGGCCGAGCGCATCATGCCGATGTTCGTGCAGCCGCTGGTGGACACGATTGCGAGGAAACGATCAACATGGGTTCGGGAAGGTAGAAGCGATGGCGATTGAGGCACCTTTCAGCAAGTTCCGTAAGACCAATCTGGTGATCTACATTGTGGCGTGTCTGGGCTTCGGCGGCTGGCTCGCTTACGACGGCTACTTCAACACGAAGTTCATCGAAAAGCACACCACCGACTCCGGCGCCCCCAACGGCACGCTGATATTCAACCGCAAGGCGCCGTTCGTCCTGGGCGCCGCGGCGGTCCTGTTCGGCGGCTACCTGGCCATGGTCAGCAAGCGCAAGCTCGTCGCCGACGACCGGCAACTGGTGTTCGGTCCCAATGAAAGCATTGCTTACGACTCCATCGAGGCAATCGATAAGACGTATTTCGCCGGCCGCGGCTACTTCGACATAACCTACACCACCGCCGGCGGCCGGACCACCCGGCGCATCAGCAACCGCGCCTACGACAACCTGGCCCCCATTCTCGACCACCTCGTGGCCCGGCTGGCGCCACAGACCGAGTCATCGTCCGACAAGGACGCCTGACCGGTCCCGCCCGTCTCGGGACGCCCGGCTCGATGCCTGTTGCGCGGCCTTTTTCACACAGGAGACCTTGACCGGAGCGGATTACCGGGGTAGTCTATTGCGGTCTGTTTTTGCTCGCTCGGATCGCCCGTGGGGCGGTGCGCGCAACCCGGCGTAAGAAAGGAAGTTAATGAACTGTTGCGTGGTAGGTCTGCAATGGGGTGACGAAGGCAAGGGCAAGGTGGTGGACATCCTGGCCGAGCACAGCGACATCGTCGTCCGCTATGGCGGCGGGGCCAACGCGGGCCATACCGTCATCGTCGACGACACGAGGTTTGCGCTGCACCTGCTGCCCAGCGGGGCGGTTCGCCCCGGTAAGATCTGCGTGATCGCCAATGCCGTCGTCGTCGACCCCGAGGTTCTCATCGGCGAGATGGACGGCCTGGCGGCCAAAGGCATCGACCTGGCCGGTCGGCTCTTTATCAGCGAAAACGCACACGTCGTCCTCGACTATCACAAACTGGAGGACCGCCTTCGCGAGCAGGCCCTGGGCAAGGACAAGATCGGCACCACCGCCCGCGGGATCGGCCCCTGCTATGCCGACAAGGTCGCCCGAAGCCACGCGATCCGCATGGCCGACTTCCGCGACCTCGACGTGCTGTGCGATAAGGTCCGTCACGCCGTGGACTATAAGAATAAGGTCTTCGCGGCCGTCTACGCCGCCGAACCCATCGACCCGGACGTTATTTGCGACAAGTGCCGCACCTACGCCCACAAGCTCACGCCCTACATCGCCAACACCACCGAACTGCTGCACAAGGCCGTCGCCGACACAAAGAACATCCTGTTCGAGGGCGCCCAGGGAACGATGCTGGACCTCGATCACGGCACATTCCCTTTCGTGACCAGTTCGAACTCCAGCGCCTTGGGCATGCCCGCCGGCTGCGGTGTGCCCGCCCGCCTCGTGAACCGCTTCATCGGCGTGATCAAGGCCTACACCACGCGGGTGGGCGCCGGCCCGTTCCCCGCCGAACAGGACAACGACATCGGCCAGTACATCCGCGACCGCGGCCATGAGTACGGCACGACCACCGGCCGACCCCGGCGATGCGGCTGGTTCGACGCCGTCGTCGTGTCCTACGCCGCCACCGTCGGCGGTATCGACGAGATCGCCCTGATGCATCTTGATACCCTGGCCGGCCTCGATGAGGTGAAGATCTGCAAGGCCTACGAAATTGACGGCCGCCAAGTCACATTCTTCCCCGCCGATGCCTCGCAACAGAGCCGCGCTCGTTGCGTCTATGAAACCCTACCCGGCTGGACGGAAGAGCTGCGGGATGTCGGCGACTTCAACGACCTGCCCGCCAACGCAAGGAATTATGTCTGCCGAGTACAGGAACTGGTGGGCAAGCCGGTTACAATGGTGGGGGTCGGGCCCAAGCGGAGCCAGGTGATCTTCCGCTAGAGGTCCCGGCCGCATCAGGCCGCGACGAACCGAGAGCCCGGGTCCGTGCAACGTGGGCCGCCAAGACGGGGTATATGTTCGAATGACAGACGCAAATGAGAAACTCAGGGCCACAGCCGAGCGGCTGGGCATCGACGTCCGCGGGATGCCGCGGCATATCGCCATTATCATGGACGGCAACGGGCGCTGGGCGCAGCGTCGCGGCCTGCCCCGCGCCGAGGGGCACCGTCAGGGCGGCAAGACCGTTGAGCAGATCGCCCAGTTGTGCGTGGATTTCGGCATCGAGTCGCTGACGCTCTACTCGTTCAGCATCGAGAACTGGAAGCGGCCCCGCAACGAGGTCAACGCCTTGATGAGCCTCTATGAACAGTACCTTATCGCCATCCGCCCCACGCTCATGCGAAACCGTGTTCGCCTCGTGCATCTGGGCGTGATGGAGATGCTGCCGGCAGCCGTCAAAAAGGAACTGGTAGGGACGATGGAAATGACCGCCGAAAACGACGGCATGGTGCTGGCCCTGGCCCTCAACTACGGCGGACGCACCGAGATCGTTGAGGCGGCCCGACGCGTCGCGCAGGACTACAAGGCCGGTCGTGTTACGCTTGACGGCATCGACGAGGCCTATTTCGCAGACCGATTGTATACCACCGGCCTGGCCGAGCCGGACCTGCTGATTCGCACCGCCAATGAGATGCGGATCAGCAATTTCCTGCTCTGGCAGGTATCGTACAGCGAGTTCTACGTCACAAAGACGCTTTGGCCGGACTTCAAACGTCGGACGCTCGAACAGGCCATCGGCGCCTATTCCAGGCGGGTTCGACGCTTCGGCGCCGTCACGACCTAGCATTTCCGCGATTCGACGGGCCCTATGCTAAAGTACAGGTTGATCTTCGGGACGCTCATGGTCGTGGCGTTCGTCGCTCTGGTGCTGGGCGACGGGCTCCTGGACGGTCGTTTTGCCGGGCCAAGCGGCCAGGGGATCCGTGGCACCCTCTTCTCGCTGCTATTGGTGCTGCTGGTCGTCGCCGCTCAGTGGGAGTTTGCCCATCTCGCCGCCGCGAGGGGTCTGCGGGTCTTTCTGCCTGTGACCGTTGGCGCCTCCATCGCCCTGGCCCTGACCTGGTACGTCCTGCAGGTTCTCAGCATCCCCGGCCATGTGTATGTGCTGGCGGTATCTACGGCGGCAATCCTTGGCGTCTTTCTCTATCAGCAGCGGGTCTGCGGTCTGGCGGCCGTTATGGCCAACTGCGGCGTGAGCCTGCTGTCGGTCGCGTATTGCGGCGTCCTGGCGGCCTTTGCTCTGGCGATCCGGATCGACTTCGGCATCTGGGCCGTTCTGATGTATGTTTTTGTCGTAAAGTCTTCTGATATCGGGGCTTACGCGATCGGCCGGCTGTTCGGAAGACACAAGTTTTCGCCCCGTATCAGCCCTGGAAAGACTTGGGAAGGCATGGTCGGGGCCGTCGCGGTCGCGGTTGTTGTGGCGGTTGTGTTCGTGGGCTGTTGTGATATAATAGCCATCGGCTGGCCGGTTGCGGTCCTGTTCGGCGCAGGCTTCGCCTTTATCGGACAGATGGGCGATCTGGCCGAGTCCATGTTGAAACGAGACGCGGCCCGTAAGGATTCCGCGGCCGCGGTACCGGGCTTCGGCGGGGTGCTCGATATTGTCGACTCCCCGCTGGTCGCCGCGCCGTTTGCGTACTTGTTTTTCAGCCTTGTTATGTGAGCACCTCCGGCCCAGGGATGGGTCGGGCGGCTTCGGTTGAAGGGAAAGGCTTGGAAGTAACCATACAACTGGGTTCCGGGGAAAAGCAACTCGAGCTGCTCGGCCCGGCCGACAGCCATTTGAAGTTGCTGCGGAGGTTGCTCGGCATCCAGGTGGTGGCTCGCCGCGACAGCCTTCAGGTCAAGGGTCCCGACGACCAGGTCCATGAGGCAGCCCTTGTCGTCGAACGCATGGTTCAGCACGTCGGGCGGTACGGGAGCCTTTCCGAGGACCAGATCAAGCAATTCATCGCGGACAGCCGCACCGACGCCAACGACGTAAGCCCCGATGTGATCCAGGTTTTCGCCCCCAAGCGGGTGGTCCGTCCGAAGACCCCCGGCCAGCACAAGTATGTCCAGCTCATGCTCGACAACGACGTAACCTTCTGCACGGGTCCGGCCGGCACGGGCAAGACCTACCTGGCGGTGGCGATGGCCGTCTCGATGCTTCGCAGCCGCAAGATCCGGCGGCTCGTTCTGGCCCGTCCGGCCGTCGAGGCCGGCGAGAGGCTCGGCTTCCTGCCGGGCGACCTGCAGGCCAAGGTCAATCCCTACCTGCGGCCGCTGTTTGACGCGCTCGAAGACATGATGGAATTTGCCCAGATGCGCAAATTCATGGAATTGGACATCATCGAGATTATCCCGCTGGCCTTCATGCGGGGACGGACCCTCAACGAGGCCGCCATTATCTGCGACGAGGCGCAGAACACCTCCACCACCCAGATGCTCATGGTTCTCACGCGGCTCGGACAGGGTTCCAAGATGATTATTACCGGCGACGTCACCCAGGTGGACCTGGCCAAGGGCCAGCCCAGCGGCATGGTCGAAGCCATGGACATCCTTAAACGTGTCAAGGGCATCGGCGTGATCGCCCTGCACCAGCGTGATATTGTGCGCCATCGACTGGTTCAGAATATCGTGCGCGCCTACAAGAAACACCAGACGTCCCGCA
>DSDB01000004.1 GCA_011057845.1 Phycisphaerales bacterium
TGGAGGGCAATAATGAGCCGAACAACTGGGGTATTACGTATAAGGGCGAAAGAGGGGGCCGTGATCTTTCGTGGATGGCCGTGGCGAAGTTGCAGCGGGATCTGTACGAGGGCGTCAAGGCGGACCCGGTGCTGAGGGATTATCCCGTGTGGAATATCAGCGAGGGTGGGGCGCAGACGGACAACGTGGGGCTGCAATTCCTGACGATACCGCAGGGGGCCAAGACGCTGATGCCGGCCGGGACGCGGTATGCCGATTATGCGAACTGCCATAACTACATCACGCATCCGAGCTGGCCGGGCCTGCATGACAATCAGACCTGGCGAAGCGCCGATCCCGGCCCGGATTGCCCGGTGGATGGACTGTACGGCAATTACGGCCGGACGTGGCGCAAGCGTTTCGCCGGGTACTCGCGGGAGGAACTGGAAACGCTGCCACGGGTAACGACGGAGACGGGATACGCCGTCGATGAGCAGGTGACGGAGGAGGTGCAGGCGCGGCTGTTCATGAACCTGTACCTGTCGCAGTTCAAGCGGGGCTGGCGACACACGGCGATTTACCTTCTTCGCACACGGGGCAATGAGCCGGCGCACGAGCGGTACGCGATATACAAGATGGACTACTCGCCCAAGCAGGCGGCCCATTACCTGCATAATCTGACGACGATTCTGGCTGACGGTGGGCAGGTTGCGTCACCGGCACGGCTGAATTATTCGATAGCGGACCCGCCGGAGACCGTGCATGATCTGTTACTGCAAAAGAGCAACGGCGCGTTCTACCTAGCCCTCTGGGGCGAGCGGTTCGCGGGCGGCTCGGACGATATCACGGTCGATCTGGGGGCCAGGCGCGCCGCAGTCCGGCTATACGATCCGACGACGGGAGCAACGCCGACGCGAACGCTGTCGGACGCCCGGTCGGTTTCGCTGACCTTGAGCGATCATCCGGTGGTGATTGAGATGGGTATATGAAGAAGGCGGGCCTCAAGATAAGCGGCCATTTCCTCCGGCGTGCGAAGGTGCCCGGCGACGTCGTATCGTGTACTGAGTTTCTTGGGCATCTCCGCAACCCCATTGGCCGGCTACACGGAAAACACTTTTCCTGACACGAGGATCTGCCCCGCATGAGTTTCGCGCCACTTGTTGGAGATGCCAAGTTGGTACTTGATTGTCTTCGTCGGCGAGACTCCAAAAATCGTGTTGATCTCTGCACCTGTTGCCAGGACCAGCACAGTGACCTTGTGTATCGGCGGCGGTGCGAGTGCAATCAAATAGCGGATATCACACACCCGCGAACGGGTTTTCTCATTCCAGCGCGCGTCGATGATGTCCTCTGAGCCGGGATGATGATGGCCGAAATCGATGGTGACCGATTTGCCTGTATGATGCTTCACTTCCAGTAACTGATGCCGTATGTCGGGGAAGAACCCCGCGCCAGGCGGGTAGTGATAACCGAGACGCTTGGCTACCTCAAACTCGAACCAATGGCCCTTCGGACGGACCTCAAGGATGCGGCCGCCGTCGTCCCGAGGCGCATCGACGCCCATGAGGGGTTGGAGAAGTACCCCGATCTCCTCCAACGTGAGAAGCAGGTCAGGGTCTGCCGGAGCATTCACCAATGGATCACCGTCCGCAAGATCCAGGAGGTGGATGCGATCCCTCTTTCTTCTGGCTGACTCAAGCATCTTCGATAACCGTGTCACTGGGGTTCCCCATTCAAGTCGAAACCATACGCCTCGTGTACAAGAGCGTCTATTGCCTGCTCAATCTGTCCGGCTTGCTCCGTGTTCCCGGTCCTCGCCAATGTCACTACCTTCCTGGCAAGCAATACGATGTGCCGCGCGACTTTGGTGTGATCATCTGGAAGCGGATACTTGGCCACGTACTGAGTGATGTAGCGTCGCCGTCCAGCGTACAACTTGTTGCCGAATGCGGCGTCGTGGAAGCGTGTCATCAGGGTCGAATTGGCGACGGCGAGGATTAGGTACAAGAGGTCCTCGCTTGCTTCTGGCCGAAGCATCAGCCAATAGCAGTTGCCGTTGACCACATAGTCTTCCTCGACTAGGAAAAACCTCGGTTCTGGGCTGATGTCCGGAAAGACGAGCTTCGGCGACTGCCACGCCCCTGGGTCCTGTGGCACCCAAACCTCGTACCACTTCCGGCCCGCCTCGACCACGTAGCGTCTGGCCTCTAATCGCGAGCGAAAATCCTCAAGATACGCGAGGGTCCGCGGGTAACATTTGAGATCGGCGACTCGTTTCGCACCGCCAGAAACAAAGTGAGGATACAGAACCTGCCCGAGAGGCCTATGTTGACGCTGCATTGCCCACCGGCATGCGTCTTCGTGGCTCAGCAGGGGGCGGAGCAGTTCGCTCTCCGGACGCTTCTCAGTCGGCAGGCTCGCCCAATCCTTGCGAATAAACACGTCGTCGGCCGTCGTCTTGATGCCGACTCTGACATGCGCAACATCTCCGATCGTCCCGCAAGATTTCTCCTGGAGACGAGCCACAAGGTCAGACTCGCGGGGAGACAGCAATGCCCACACGTCGTCTGAGCCGGGAGTGATCGACAAAAAACCCCGCGTGATGTCATAGGTCCCATCCGACACCCGGATGATGCCTTCATCGCCGGCCGCCAGAGCCTCAACGACGGTGCCACTGCGAGGCATGAGAGATACCTTGTCGGGCGCTGTGCGCAACTGCGAGTAGACGCGGGCAAAGGGGACGACGCAGCGGCTGGATGACGGCCTATGATCGCGGCGGCGACCGAGCAACACAGCGGGAAGAACTGCCGCTTCAAACAACTTGGTATCGCCGAGGTCGATTAACTCAAGTAGTTCGATATTGGTGCTGACAAATGCCCGAATCGCCTTGCCGGCCAGCGTGCTCATAAAGCGGTTTGACGTGATGATGCCGAGTATGCCCCCGGCCCGAAGCGCAAGCGTCATTGCCTGGATGAATACATGGGAGAGGTCGATCCTGCCGGAGAGCTCAAATTGCCTGGCCAGTTGCTGAGCACGCGCAGCCCCCAGAACCTGAGTGCGGACATATGGGGGATTGGCAATGACGACATCAAAGTCGCCGTGGAGCCCTCCTTCGGGGGCAGGGTCGGGCCAGAGATCGCGTTGCGGTTGGAAGCCCACAGCGAGGTGAAGGAAGTCGCCGGCAATGAGTTCGACGACATCATCTCCGTGGCCTGTCAGCGTCTTTCTTGCCTCCGCCAGGGCGCTGGCGTCCGCCTCGACACCGACGACACGGGAACCTTCGACACCCCGTCGGCGCAGAGCCTCCATCGCGGCCTGCAACAGCTTGCCGTCTCCACAGGCCGGATCGAGAACTCGAACCCGCCCGGCAACTGGCGGTCCCATGTACTCGATGATCTTGTCGGCAAGAAGGCGAGCCAGCGCTGGGGGGGTGTAGTGTGCGCCCATGCGCTTGCGTTCGGATCTGGCTAGAGTCGTGGGGTCCATTCTACTTATCTTAACATCCAATCTCGCACTTCGCCAGCCACTTGACAATGATTATGCGCAGCTGCACAGGATACGACAGTCAGGGAATGGGCTGGAGAACCTGCGTCAGCGGATATTCCGCCCGGTGGGAAGAACCGGGTAAGGGATTGTCCTCGTGTTGACGGCGGGTGGTGCGGCCGAGTAGTCTGTTGCGCGGTGTCTGTTGTGCTTGTCCTGACTGCTGACGGAGTGTTTACGATGAAGATGAAGACGGTGGTTCTGATGGGTGTTTGGGTGGTTGGGGTGTTGGGGGGTGTGGGGGTATGTGTGGGGCAGTCGTGGGAGCGGCCGTGGGTGGGGGTGCATGTGCTGGCGGGATCGGGGGATAAGGTGGAGGAGCTGGCCGGGGCGGTTGAGGCCTTGGCGAAGGCGGGGATCAACTGTCTCGTGGTCGAGGTCAATTACGGCTACGAGTACAAGAGCCATCCGGAGCTAAGGTCAGGCCGGGTGATCAACAAGGAGACGGCTGGCAAGCTGGCGGAGGCCTGCCGCAAACACCATGTCCGGCTGATTCCGCAGTTCCAGTGTCTGGGGCATCAGTCATGGAAGGCCAACACCGCCCCGCTGCTGACGAAGTACCCGCAGTTTGACGAGACGCCGGGGTTGTATCCGGGCAATGAGGGAATCTACTGCCGCAGTTGGTGCCCGCTGCACCCGGAGGTCAACGCGATCATCTTCGCCCTGATGGACGAGCTGATCGAGGCGTTCGAGGCCGATGCGCTGCACGTGGGGATGGATGAGGTGTTTCTGATCGGGGAGGATGTATGCCCGCGGTGCAAGGGCAAGGACAAGGCGGAGCTGTTTGCCAAGGCGGTGAACGACTATCACAAGCACATCGTGGGCAAGCGGAAGATCGAGATGCTGATGTGGGCCGACCGGCTGATCGACACCGGCTGGATCAACTACGGCAAGTGGGAGGCGGCGGCCAACGGGACGGCCGGGGCAGTGGATTTGATTGCGAAGGATATCGTGCTGTGCGACTGGCATTACGGGCGGCGGCAGGCGTACGAGTCGATACCCATGTTCTTGGAGAAGGGGTTCCGGGTCTGGCCGGCCAGTTGGAAGGAACCGCCCGCGGCCGAGGCGCTGATTGCGTACTCGCGGACCTTCGAGAATCCCAGGATGATGGGCCATCTGAACACAACGTGGGGGGCCGTGGCGATCAAGGACCTGGCGACGTTTGCCCCGCTGAAGGCGGCCACGGCAGCGTTTGAGAAGGTGCGGGAGTAGGCGGCTGGATGCTCGATACCGGATACTGGCGGCGCAGTTTACATCTTCCACAACAGACGGATGGCGAATCCCGCGGCGGGTGTGGTCAGAAGCGGTAGACGAGGCTGACGGCGACGGCGACGGCGTGGGAGCGGAAATCGCCGAGGCTGCTGTAGTAGTTGCGCTTGTTGAAGTCCGGGTTGAAGATACCCAGGAGGTTGTAGCCGTCGACGCGGATGGTCAGGTTCCTGGAGTGTTCGTACTGCAGGCCGGTGTTGAGGTAGTAGTTGCCGCGGTAGGCCCTCTCCCAGCCGGCGTTGACGGCGGGGAAGTCGGTCATGGCCATGGGGTTACGGGTGTAATCGACGTAATCCTCCAGGCCGGGGAAGCCCCAGTAAATCCGTAGGGACCCATCCACGGTCCATTTGTCGTCGAGCTTGTGGCGGGCGACGAACTTGGTGACGTGGTTGGACCAGTTGGCCAGGTTGCTGCCGTAGCCATAGGGCTTGGCGGTCACGACGGTGTCCATGCCGGGTTCAAGGTGGAAATCATACAACTGCGTGAAGCCGTGCGAGACCATGAGCCGGGTGCGTTCGGTGTGGTAGGTCGCTTCGAGTTCGACGCCGTATTGCTTCTGGGTGCCGACCGGGACATTGCGGCCGTTGGAGTAAGAAATCAACTCCAGATTGTAGTGCAGGAAGAACGAGGCGGCCAGGTCGAGGTTCTCGGTGTGGGCGCGTTCGTAGCGGATCTCGAAGCTGTCGAGCTTCTCCGGCCGACTGTTGCTGCCGTTGCCGGTGTCGACCTGGACCCGCATCTCCTCGGCGAAGTTGGCGCGGACGGAGCGGGCCCAGATGAACTTAAAGGTGTCTTTCGCGTTGGGGGCCCAGACGAGGGCGGCGCGGGGGCTGAACATCCTCTCGGTGTAGGTGTGGTCGTCGACGCGGGCCCCGATAAAGCTCGACAGCGTGTCCGTGATGGTCCACTGGTGTTCGCCCAGGAATGAGATCATGTCCGTGGACCAGCGCGGCATCCGCAGACCGGCGCCGGCGAACCGGCTGTTGACGGGGCTGTCGAGGTGGGGCCAGCCCGGCGAGGGGAAGCCGAATTCCTCGTGGGAGTATTCGATGCCGCCGGCGAGTTTGTGGTTGTCGCACAGGTCGTGCTTGAACATCGCTTTGGCGTAGTATTCATCCTCCCGATAGGCCTCGCTGATGGCGTTGGACTGGAACCGCTCGAAGTCCATCATGTCGTAGCTGAAGGCCAGTTCCATGTCGGTGCGTTCGCTCAGTTCGTCCTTGTAGCCTACGTAGCCGGTGGCCTGCTGATAGCCGGAGGATGACTGTTGCAGCGGCTGCACCCAGTCGCCCCAGCCCCAGGGATAATGCGTCATCATGCCCTGGTCCCAGGCGAACTGCTGGCCTCCGCGGGTGTAGCGGGCCCACATATCCCAGTTGCCGCGCGTGACCTGGGCATGCATCTTCAGCGGCGGCAGGTTCCGGTGGGTCTCGCCGTCGCGGTTGATGGACGGGTTCAGGAGTTTGTCGCCGGCCTGGTAGCCGTCGCCGGGCAGGACCGGCCCGGGGTCGGCCGGGTCCCAGGGATAGGCGGCATCCTGGGGGAAATCGAAGCCGAAGACCTGCGGGGCGTCGTGCTTGTCGGCGCCGAGGTACTTGCCCACGCCCACGTAATAGAACACGCCGCCGTCGTCGTCCTTGAACCGTTGGCCGTGCTTGTATTCGCCGGAGTAGAACTCCTCGATGGCTCCCGCGCGGCCGGTGATTTCCGTACCCTGGAAGGTGTCGGCGTTGTCGGTGACGATGCTGATGACCATGGAGACGGCGCCGGGACCGTAGAGGGCCGAGCCGGGGCCGCGAATGACGTCGATGTGGTGGATATCGCGGAGCATAACCAGATCGCGTTCACTGATGACGCCGTAGTGGGTGCGTTCGTTCATGACGCGCCCGTTGACCAGCAGCAGGTACTTGTCGTCGCGGTCGTTGATAATGCCGCGCAGACCCAGGTGGTCCGCCTCCCAGTGGTGGCGGATCCATTGAAGGTTGGGCACATAGATATCGAGCAGCTCGTTGAGGCTGCGGGCGCCGGAGGCCTGAATCTGCTCGGCGGTGATGGTGGTGACGGCGGCCGGGACCATACGCGGCCTCGACCGCGTGAGCGTGGCGGTCGAGTCGATTTCGATCTCCATCAACTGCTCAATGGACATGTCGAACAGGTTAGGCTTTTGGGCCGCTCCGGCGGCGCCGACGGCCGCGACCGTCCATAGCAAGGCAACCTGGAGCAGACTTCGTAATGCCCGCATAGACTACGATTCCTGACAGAACTCGTTGATGTTAGGAAATCGTCTACATCGCGGGCTCCCTTCAGGCATAACCCGCCAAACGATGGACATCATGCCAATGAGGAGACATTCGCCGCGGCGGAGCCGGGGACCCGGCCGCCCGTGCAACAGCCATAACGGGTCCAATCCATGCCGGCCAACGACGGCTCCGATAATCACACGGATAGGGAGCAGAGAACAGGCACGATTGATGGATCAGCGACTTGGGTGTCCACGGCGGTGGTCAACGAGGGCCTCCGGCAAGGGACGCTGGAACGGCTGGGCGGCGGTTTGGCATGATTCCAGTGCGGCTTGGGAAAAGGCTAGGTCGTCCCATAATCGAGGAAAGCGTTGACAGGGCCCGGCGGCTGAGTGAGAATACACCGAATTTACGCGGGCCCGGCTTTCCTGCACGCCGTTTGAGGCCCGCCGGCGGGTCACAATGGGTATTCGCCGGGAACAGACGGTAACGCACGTACTGGAGGTCAAGGATATGGCGGCTAACGAATCGAATGCCGGCGGCAAGGCGGTCATGCACATGAACCCCCGCATCGAGCAGGACCGCAAGCGGATCCTCGACGCCCGGGCCAAAGGCAAAGGGGCCCTGGCCAAAACCTTCATCCGACTGTCCGGGCCCGGCTGGCTCCAGAGCGGCATAACGGTCGGCGGCGTGTCATTCTCATCGAGCCTGTTCCTGGGCGTGTTGACAGGCTACAA
>DSDB01000495.1 GCA_011057845.1 Phycisphaerales bacterium
CTGCGGCGGGCGCTGGCGCTCAAGAAGGTCATCGTTCTCAACGGCGGCGTCGACCAGTTGCGGTTGAGGAATTTCAGCGTCGGCAAAGTGCTGCTTATGCCCGAACTCAAGGGCGAGCAGATTCACGTTATCGACGCCGATGCGGCGATGTTCTATTTCCACACCGAGCACTATTACGCCGCGGCGCTGGCCCGGATCGAAGAGCAGTTGAAGCAACTGGATGCGATGTTGCGTCTCCCGGAAATCAGCGTCCTGCTGGAGGCGCCGCTGCCCGACAACAACAAGCGTAGTACGAAGGAATAATGCTGACCAAGGTATTCTACGGCAACACCGTGTTCGACTGGATGCATGCCGCCCTGATTATCGTTGGGGCGGTGGTCCTGGGCAAGGCCCTCTACTGGTTTATCGGCCGAACGATCAAACGGATGGCCGCGAGAACGCGGACACGGCTCGATGACATCCTCGTGGACATGCTCGAGGAGCCCGTCGTGTTCGCCGTGGTCATCCTCGGCATCTGGTACGGGCTGAGCGTGCTGGAGCAATCCAAGACCGTCGAGTCGGCCGTCAACAAGGGCATCTACATCCTCGTTTGCATCAACGCCGCCTGGCTCGTCACCCGGCTGTTCGACGCCATGGTGGAAGAGTACCTCATTCCATTCGCCAAAAAGACCGAAAGCGATCTGGACGATCAGTTGATTCCCGTCGTCCGACGGGGAATCAAGGTTTCCATCTGGACGATCGCCGTCATCATGGCGATGGACAACGCCGGCTATGATGTTTTCTCCATCCTGGCCGGGCTGGGCATCGGCGGCCTGGCCTTCGCCCTGGCGGCCCAGGATACGGTCGGTAACTTCTTCGGCAGTATCGCCATCTTCATCGACAAACCCTTCAAAGTCGGCGACCGCATCCAGGTCTGCGGCCACGACGGCGTCGTCACGGCCATCGGCCTGCGGAGCACCCGAATCCGCACCCGTTACCAGGGGCGAATCGTCACCATTCCGAACCAGCAGGTGGCCAAGGCCGACGCCGTCAACGTCGACAGCGAGAACGGCCGTCAGATGTTCGCCGTCTACCGCCTCACGCCCGACATGAGCGACGACAAGATCACCCTGGCGATGGACATCCTCAAACGCATCGCCCAGTCCGATCCCGACACGATGGAGAAGGTCGTCACCGGGTTCATCGCCATCACCGAGTACTCCCGCGACGTTATGCTGCTGTACTGGATCAAGCCGGACGCCTCCAAGCTGGAGACCCGCACCCGCATCAACCTCGAGATCATCCGCCAGTTCAAGAAGAACGACATCGAACTGGTCAAGGCCGCCCCCATCCACACCAAGGTCAGCCAGGTCGAACTGCTGTAGGCAGTCCGGCCCGTCGGGTGAGGCCGCTGTGCGCACAGCCGTGCATCAGACCGAAATCGCGGCTCCATCGCCAGTGGCTGGTGGCCTGTGTCTTGAGTCGTGGGTCGCGCGTCTCCCTGCTATCCGGCCGTGATCAGCGGTTGGGCGGCGGTCAGCGGGGCCGTGGCGCGGTCCAGCAGGCCCATGCAATGGGTGATCGCCACGCCGTAGTTGGTGATCGGCACACCCTGGCTCTGTGCCTGGTGGATACGCCAGAGCATCTGCTTGCGGTTGAATACGCACGCCCCGCAGTGGATGACCAGCCGGTAGGGCCGCAGGTCCTGCGGGTAGTCCTGGCCGGCGGCAATATCGACCTTCAGCGGTCCGCCCGCGGCCTGCTCCAAGAGCGCCGGAATCTGCACCCGGCCGATGTCTTCGCCGATCGGGTGATGGGTGCAGGACTCGGCCACGAGGATCCGGTCGCCCGGCCGCAGCGTGTCGATGACCTCCGCGGCCGCCGCCATCGCCTCCAGATCGCCCTTGAAGCGGGCCATCACGATGGAGAACGTCGTCGCCGGGGTTTCCGGGTCGAGCTGGGCGGCCACCTTATCGAACACCTGGCTGTCGGCCACGACCAGGCTTGGCCCGCCGGTGAGCCCCGCCAGGGCCGCCTCCAACTCCGTTTCCTTCACGATGACGGCCGTGGCGCTGCGGTCGAGGATCTCCCGCAGGCAATGCACTTGCAGCATCTTGAGCCGGCCCTTGGGCGCCTCGATATCCAGCGGCGTTACCAGCAGGACCGTATCACCGGGCTGCACCAGGTCCGCGATCAACGGCCGGGCCTCCAGGAACTCCACGGGCGCGGCCTCCACCATCAACTGCCGCAGCCGGTCGAAGCCTTCCGGGAATACGGCGCACGTGGTTGCCACGTACTTCGCCCCGGCGCGCACGGCGGCGGCCTCGAGGCTGTCGTCCATCCGCATGTCCTTCTTGTTGGCGACTACGATATACGGGGTCTTGCGCTGCTCGAGCATCCGGACCAGCCGGTCCTCTTCATCGGTCCAGTCGTCCGTCACCAGCAGCGCCAGCTCCGTCCGCTCCATCGCCTTGACCGTCCTGGCCACGCGCTGCCCGCCCAGCTCGCCCTTGTCATCCGTGCCGGCCGTGTCGATGAACACCACCGGTCCGATGGGCTTGAGTTCCATCGTCTTGTCCACCGGGTCCGTGGTCGTGCCCGGAACATCGGATACGATGGACACCTGCTGGCCCGTCAAGGCATTCACAATGGAACTTTTGCCCACGTTGCGCCGCCCAAAGACACCGATATGCAGCCGCAGACCCTTCGTTGTGCCGTTCATAAGCATCTCCTGTCGTGTTTCGCCCGCCCCGGCGGGGCGGTTGGGTTGTTCTCAAATCATCGTGCCGACCGCGGAATCGCCGTCATTTCGCGGACGTGCGGATATTCGCCGCCACCGCGCTGAGCAGGGCCTCGGGCTTGAGGGGCTTCTCCAGCACCTGTCTGACCGGTAGCCAGTTCTCATCCGGCTCGAAGCCGAACGGCAGCGACATTTCCTTGCGGATGCCCGTCAGCATGACAATCGGCGCGGCCCGCAGCCGCTCATCGGCCTGCAGGGCCCGCGCAATGTCGAAGCCTTCGGTCTGGGTCGTCATCATCACGTCCAGAATAATCAGGTCCGGGTCCACCTTCTTGGCCGTGGCAATCCCTTCGGTCCCGTTGGACGCGGTGAAGACGTCATAACCTTTTGCCGTAAGCAGATTGCTGACCGCATCGACCAGTTCCGGATCGTCGTCAATCATGAGCACCTTGTTGGCCATACCGTTCTCCTTTGTCACCATCACATGGCGTTGGTTATTTTTCCCGCGTAATATCCCGGTTGACATATCGACGGCGGCAACGGGCCCCGGAGCGTCCGGATACAGTCACCGCGAGAGTAATCCAGTTGGCGGCCCAATATCGAGGCCGTTGCTTCCAGTTGTGCCAGCGTCGCCGCCGTATCAGCGTCCACGGGCGCACCGCCCGGATAGATATCGTACAATCGCCGCACCTCGTACGGCGTACACTTGACCATAATGACGTTCGCCCCCGCGGCCAGCGCCGCCGCCCGCCGATCGACCCCGTCCAGATACGCCAGGGCCGTCGTGGCCGGCATGTGCGCGTCGGGCATCAGAATACGGGCCACGGCCAGGGCCTTGAGCGTCAGCATCAGGTCCGCGGCCGGTTGCCCACCGAGGGCCGTATGCGGATGGGGTATGAACGGACCGACGCTCACCATATCCAGCCCGCAGGCCTTCAGAAAGATTATATCGTCCGCCAGGGTCGCAATCGTCTGGCCCCTGAGCCCCACGATGATGCCGGAGCCAACCTGATAGCCCAGTTCCGCCAGGTCTTTGAGGCAGCGGCGGCGGTTCTCGAATGACATGGCCGGGTGCAATCGCTCATAGCGGTCCGGCACGCCGGTCTCGATCTTCAGGAGATACCGGTTCGCACCACAGCGCCGCCAGAGGGTATAGTCGTCGCGGCTGCGTTCCCCCACGCTCAGCGTCACGGCCATATCGAATCGGGTTTTGATCCGTTCGATCACCTCGCCCAGCCATTCGGCGGGCATCCGCGGGTCCTCGCCGCTCTGGAGCACCACGGTTCCGATGCCCATATCCGCGACCCTGCCGGCCGCCTTGAGGACTTGCCCGGCGTCCAGGCGGTACCGCTCCAACACGGCGTTGCCCGCCTGCAAGCCACAGTAGGCACAGCGGTTACGGCAGTGATTGGAGAACTCCACAATCGCCCGCACCGGTATCGCATCGCCGACGTGCCGCCGCCGGACCTCATCGGCGAAATCGAACAGCCGCTCGATATCGGCCGGGTCGGTCAGGCCCAACAGCCGTTCGAGGTCCGTTCGCCGCGGCGTCTCGGCCTCGTGTACCCGTTCCAGACATGGTTCAATGCGTGCGAAAGCCATCGGTGCGCTCACGTCAGTCTTCGGAGCCCTTTCGATACGTCTCCAGGAGTTCCATCATCTTGTCGGCCGTCAGGTCCCCGTGAATCGTGTCGTCGATCATCACCACCGGCGCCAGGCCGCAGGCTCCCAGACACCGCGCCGGCTGCAGGCTGAACATGCCGTCTTCCGTCACTTGCCCGAAATCGATCTTCAATTCATCCTTGATGCGCTGCAATATCGCCCCGGCCCCCTTGACGTAACATGCCGTTCCCAGGCACACGCTGATCGTGTGTTTGCCCGGCGGATTCAGATTGAAGTAATGGTAGAACGTGGCCACGCCCCAGATATGCGCCGTCGGAATACCCATCCGCACGGCGACCTCATTCATGACCTCGGTCGGCAGATACCCATACAACGCCTGCGCCTTGTGCAGCACGGCGATCAGATGGGAGTGCGGATATTCGCGCTGCATCACCTCGGCGATGAATTCGCCCAACTCGGCCAGTGCGTCTTTCTCTTGCGTCGTTGTCATGATCAGTCACCTAGAAGTACAGATCCCTGCGTCCATCTTGCGTCTTGCCATAGAATTCCATGAACTGCTCGAACATCTTCGGCTGTGTCCGGCGGATCTGGTCGATCTCGCGGGCAATCAGGGCCTCGCCGACGGCCAGCGTTTCGGGGCCGGCGAAGTCATCCAGCCATTCGCGGAACGTGATAACCGCATTGAGCTTGCAGAACCGGCCCTCGGCTCCGCTTCGCAGCAGATTCATGATCTTCGTGCCCGTTCGTCCGCACCGGTACCCGGCCGTGCAGAAACTCGTGATATACCCGGCCTCGGCTAATTCGCGGATCACCGTATCGAGGCCCCGTGTGTCGCCCAGCATGAACTGCTGGTCGTCGGTCTGACCCGCGTCGGGTCGGTTCGCATACCCGCCGACGCCAATCCGGCTACCCGCATCCATCTGCGTGCATCCCAGCGGCAGGATCCGTCGGCGAAGTCCCGCGGGCTCACGGGCCGTGAGAATCATCCCCGTATACGGCACCGCCAGCCGAAGCACCGTCACCAACCGCTCAAAATCCGCGTCATCCACCGCATGGTCCGGCCGCTGCGTAAACGGCGTATTGGCCGCCGGCTCCAGCCGCGGGAAACTGATTGTGTGCGGCCCAATGCCGAAACGCCGCTCCAGCTCTATCGCGTGATAGAGCAACCCCATGACTTCATACCGCCAGTCATACAGCCCGAACAGCGCACCGAGGCCGACATCGTCGATGCCGGCTTCCATTGCACGGTGCATACTGTAAAGCCGCCAGAGGTAGTTGCCCTTGAGCGTGCCGGCCGGGTGCACCCGTTCGTAAGTCGGCCTGTGGTAGGTCTCCTGGAACACCTGATACGTGCCCAGCCCCGCCATCTTGAGCACCGCCAGGTCCTCGATGGGCATCGGCGCAGCGTTGACATTGCACCGGCGGATCTGCCCCCAGCCCCGGCGCGTCTTGACCTTCACGCCGTACACCGCCTCCATTGTGGACGCGATGTAATCAACGCCGCTTCGCGGGTGCTCCCCGTAAACAACGATCAACCGCTTGTGCCCAATACGGCCGGCCAGCACCGCCGCCTCTTCTTTCACCTCGGCGAGACTCAGCGTCCTGCGGTGCGCGGCCGTATTGCTCCTGCGAAACCCGCAATAGAGACAGTCGTTGACACAGTGGCTGCTCATGTACAGTGGAGCGAACGTCACAATCCGGTTGTCGTAGACCTTCCTCTTGACCGTTGCGGCGGCTTGGCGCATCCGTTCAAGCGACTCGCCGCCTCGCACCCGAAGCAGCAGGGCGGTCTCGTCGGGGCTCAGCGTCTGCACGGCAAGGGACTTGGCCAGAATATCCTCCACCTGCCGCGGATCCGGCTCGCCGGCGGCCTCCAGCAGCCGGGCAATCGCCGCGTGGTCGATGAAGTTACGGCCGCCCGTCAGATACTTGTCGATCTGCTCCGGGTAGATCGCCGGCGCCGACGGACGCGCCGGCCGTCGTGTTGTATTCGTACATGTATGTGCAAGGGTCATGCTTCGACCTCCTATACAACCCTCAGGTTCGGGGAGACAATTCCGACCGGCTGCTTGGCGGCGTAGTGCGTATGCAGCAGTTCATGCGACTTCTTGCTCAGCGGCCGACCCAAAAACTCCCGATACAACCGCTGCACCTCCGGGTTCTCGTGGCTGCGGCGGATCGTCTTATCCCGGTCCAGGCTGTACAACGCCTCCGCCCGGGCCACCAGACACGCCTCATCCAGTGGAATGGAGTTGGCCATCGCATAAGGCTGGCCGCCGCCGCCGATGCACCCGCCCGGGCAACCCATGATCTCGACGAAGTGATACCGGTCCGGCTGCTCGCGGACGATCTCCAGGAGCCTGGCGGCGTTGCCCATCCCGTGCGCCACGGCCACCCGCAGCTCCTTGCCGTCCATCGCCAGCGTCGCCTCGCGGATCCCCTTGAACCCGCGGATCGGCTGGACCTCAATGTCGATCAGGGTTTCGCCCGTATACAGCTCGTAGGCTGTCCGGATCGCCGCCTCCATCACGCCGCCGGTGACGCCGAAGATGGCCCCGGCCCCGGATGACAGACCCAGCGGAGCATCGAACGGCTCAGGCTCGATATTCAGAAAATCAATCCCCGCGGACTTGATCATCCACACCATTTCGCGCGTCGTCACGACAATGTCCGTCGTCCGCCGTCCGTTGACCCTCAGTTCGGGCCTGGCCGCCTCGTATTTCTTCGCCGTGCAACACATCACCGCGACGCTGAGCACTTTCTCCGGGTCCGTCTTGATCTTGTTTGCGAAATAGGTCTTGATCATGGCCGAGCCCATGGACATGGGGCTCTTGCACGTGGAGACGTTCGGAATCAGGTCCGCATGGAACTGCTCCATGTACTTCATCCACGCGCTGGAGCAGGAGGTGATCATGGGCAGGACGCCGCCGCTCTGAAGTCGTTCGAGGAACTCGCTGGCCTCCTCCATGATGGTCAGGTCCGCGGAGAACTGTGTGTCGAACACGTAGTCGAACCCCATGTGCCGAAGCGCCGCGGCAAGTTGCCCCTCCATGTTGCGTCCCGGCGGCAGTCCGAAGCCCTCGCCGATCGCCGCGCGTACGGACGGCGCCACCTGCGCGACCTTGACCAGACCGTCGTCGCTGAGCGCCGTGAACAACTCCTGCGTATAGTTCTTCTCGACAAACGCCGCCGTCGGGCACACGTTGATGCACTGTCCACAGGCCGTGCAGACGCTCTCGGCGAACGGCAGGTTGTATGCCGGCATCACCACCGTATCGAAACCCCGGTGCGCATGTCCCAGGGCGTGCACGCCCTGCACCTCGGAGCACATCCGCACGCACCGTCCGCACAGCACGCATTTCTCGGGATCGCGAATGACCGACGCGGAGGACAAATCCTGCTCATATTGCTTGCGCGGTCC
>DSDB01000288.1 GCA_011057845.1 Phycisphaerales bacterium
GCGTACTTCTGATCGCCGGTCCAGCGGTAGGCCACGCCGAGGCTGTACATGCGGTTCATGGCGGCCCGGCTGACGCTCAGCAGCCGCGGGCCGATCTTGCGGTAAGTGAGCATGGGCTGGCTCATGTCGCGGTCGGCCTGCTCGAGGGTCTCCTTGACGCACCGTTCCAGCATGACATCCTGGTCGTGGAGCCGCCGCAGACCCTTCAGGTCGTCGTCGAGGAGCATCAGGCGGGGGTGGCCCTGAACCAGGGTCTTGAGAACATCGGCGCCTTTGACCTCGAATTTCGCATCGGTGGCCCCGGATACGGCCGAGCACAGAGCCAGCACAACGGCGATACGGACGGACATCTTCATGGCGATACCTCCTGCTTGTTGAATGCTGTTGCGTCGTCGGCGGGGGCGGGCTGACTCATTTATAGGAAACCGCACAGCGCCGCCGCAAGCAAAATATCGACCGGGATTGACCGCCGCGCCGGGGGGCCGTATCATCGGCGGAACACGGTTTCTCGCTTTGAGGGTACGATCATGCAGACGTTTATCCATGAGGCCAAGGCTCAGATGGGCGCCGCGGCCGGTCGGCAGGCGGCCGAGGCGATTGCCGCGGCAATCGCGGCCAAGGGCTCGGCGAATATCATCCTGGCGACCGGGGCCAGCCAATTCGAGATGCTGGCGGCCCTGGTGGCGGCGCCGGGTGTGGACTGGTCGGTGGTGTCGATGTTCCATCTGGATGAGTACATCGGCCTGGGGGCGGGCCACCCGGCGAGCTTCCGCAAGTACCTCAAGGAGCGGTTCGTCGGCAAGGTCCCGGCCCTGAAGGCGGCGCACTTGGTCAATGGCGACGCGGCGGATCCGGCGGCCGAGTGCCGGCGGCTGGGGGAGCTGATCCGGGCGCATCCGATTGACGTGGCGTGCGTGGGCATCGGGGAAAATGGGCATCTGGCGTTCAACGATCCGCCGGCCGACTTCGAGACGGACGAGCCCTATCTGGCGGTCAAGCTCGATGAGAAGTGCCGACGTCAACAGCTTGGGGAGGGGTGGTTTCCCACGCTGGAGGATGTGCCCCGGGTGGCGATCTCCATGAGCGTCCGCCAGATCATGAACAGCCGCACCATCATCTGCTCGGTCCCCGACACGCGCAAAGCCGAAGCCGTCAAAGCCGCTCTCGAAGGACCCGTTACGAACCTCTGCCCGGCTTCGATCCTGCGGGAGCATGGGGATTGCCGGATGTTTCTCGACAGGGCGGCCGCGTCGCTGCTGAAATCATGAACGCCCAGGGCCGGACCATTGAGATGCCGGGTCTGATTGACCTGCAGGTCAACGGCTACAGGGGCGTGGACTTCTGCGATCCGGCCCTGACGGCCGGGGCATTCGCGCGGGCCTGCCGGTGGATACTGGAGGCGGCAGCGACGGCGTTTGTGCCCACACTCATTACGTCCAGCCGGCGAACGTACGAACACAATCTGCCGATCATCGCGGAGGTCCTGGACAGTCCCGAGTTCCGCGGGCGGGTGCTGGGCATTCACCTGGAGGGGCCGTTCATCAATCCCCAGGCGGGCGCCCGTGGGGCGCACAAGGCCGAGTGGATCTCGCCGCCGGATGTTGGGTACCTCAAGCGTCTGCTCAAATGGGCCCGCGGCAAGGCGGTGATTCTGACGCTGGCGGCCGATGTGGATGGGGCCGAGGACCTCGCCCGTTGCGCGCAGGACCACGGAGCGGCGGTGTTTCTGGGCCACCATCTGGCCGGCGAAGAGCATCTGCGAAGACTGGCCATGGCGGGGGCGACGGCGGTGACGCACCTGGGCAACGGCGTGCCGGCGCAACTTCATAGACACAACAACCCTGTTGTGGCGGCGCTGGGCGAAGATCGGTTGGCGGCGACGCTGATTACGGACGGCCAGCACCTGCCGGCGGCGATGATCAAGACGATCCTGCGCACGAAGGGACCGGCCAACTGCGCCGTTATCAGTGACATCGCGCATCTGGCGGGATTGTCGCCGGGCAGATACGAGGTGGGCGGCCAGCCGGTGGTGCTGGCCGACAGCGGGCGGATTTACGACCCGGCGACAGGGTACCTGGCGGGCTCCTCGGCGACAATGCTCGAGTGCATGAATTACCTGGCGTCGCTGGACCTGCTCGGCGCTGACCAACTGGCGGCCGTGGCGTTTGACAATCCGCTGCGCCTGATCGGCCGCCAGCCGCATGAGATCGCGGCCGGGCCGAAGATTCACTACGACACCGCCGCCCGGTATCTCTACAGGGTCCTGCCTGCGCCGGTCAATCTGAAAGGCCCCAGGCTCGGGCAAAGGCCTTGAAACTGCGGTCGTAGGTTTTCTCGGCCGCCGGCGGGAAACAGCAACCGGGCAACTGTTTCGACGCCAGGTGGTAGCTCAGACAGTCGCAGCAGACCCCCTTGCGTGAACATCCCGGATAGGTGCAACCGCAATGCTTGAGCGTCTGTTCCTTCTTACACTCCATCGATCCTGTCCCCTTCCAAACTCAACGATATGCAAGCCACAGATGACGCAAATAATCTGTGTAATCTGTGAAATCTGTGGCTGGAAAGAGCAGCGCTACCGAACGGCCAGGCGGTACAAACTGGTGCTGTAAGGCGGCAGGATCAGCGCATCACCGACGGTCGTCACCTGCGATTCTTTGATGACCACCCGCGGCTCGACCCCCGGCTCATTGTAGACCATCGGGTCCTCATGCGCGATCAGCCACAGCGTGCCTGTTCCCGCCAGTTGCGTACCCTTGACCGTGATGGGCAGCGTCTGCTCCTTATCGGTCGGGTTGACCACGGCGATGGTCATCGCCATCCGATCCTCGGTCCAGGCGGCCACGGCATCCAGCGGATAGGTATCGGTCTCAATAGCCACCGGGATTACCCCGAAGTGCTCCCGATAGAGCTTCAGAGGCAACCCCGTTGTCTCGAACGCCGCCGCCGTCTTGGTTGTCTTGATGCAGCCGATAACGTTGACCGTCTGGGCATAGTTGGCCATGAAGAACAGATCCGAGTTGCGGATCATCTCGTTGAGCCCCGCCGCGATGCCCAGGCCGTCCTTGTGGAAATACCGCGTACCGAGTTCACCGAAGACGTGCGGGCCGTACCAGTAGTTCCACTCGTCCAGGGCGATTCGAATGTCCTTGTCCCTGATCTGGGGAATCTCCTGGCGATAACGCCGGTGGGCCTCGGCCTTGCCCCTCGTGGCCGTCACCGTCTGGCGCACGTGAGCCGGCACATCGCGTCTTTCCTGGACGTACCAATGCTCGCTGATCAGGTCCATCGTATCGGCGCAGTTCCTGAGCATCCCCTCCGACCAGCTTCCCGCATCGCCGGAGCCGATGAGCTTGATCGTCGGATCGACGGCTCGCATCGCCTTGGCAAAGCGATTGTGCTTGATCACATAATGATTCAGCGCCATGTAGCCAAGCTGCCAGTTGCCGTACATCTCGTTGCCGATGCACCACCAGGTCACGGCGTAGGGCTCGCGGTGGCCGTTCTTTGCCCGCCACTTGCCCATCGGCGTATCCGGCGAGCCGTTGGCGTACTCGACCTCCTGCGCCCCGCAAAAATCGTCGCCGAAGCCTGTGTTGACGGCGATCATCGGCTCGGTGCCAATCTCCCGGCAGAACGCTATGAATTCATCCAGTCCGAAATCGTTGTGTTCGATACCCTGCCAGGCCGGGTTCCTGCGAGGCGGCCGACGGTCAGGGTCGCCGATGCCATCCCGCCATTCGTAGCCGCTGACGAAATTCCCACCGGGCCAGCGGTAAATCGGGGCATTGAGTTCCTTGAGCAGGGCCAGCGTGTCGGCCCGCATCCCCTTGATGTTGTCGGCGGGCATCAGGGAAACGGCGGCGATTTTGAGCACGCCCGTGCCCCGGCCCACAATCTCCAGCCTCGCATCGTCGGTGGTCGCCCCGGCCGTGAAAGACAACGGCACTGTGGTCCATGCGCCCTTGACCGTCTTGATGCTCACGGTTTGCCGCTGCTGCGGCCCGTCGCCCCAGACCAGGCTGATGCTGACCGGTCCGAGCCCCTTGACGCCAAGAATCCTGCTCAGGTTGAAGGTGCGTCCGTTATCCGAGGCGGCCCCGGTGATTACGATTCGTCCGACGTAGGCCTTGCCTTCCACAATCCCCAGTCCGCCCTGCACGAGCCCCGCCTCGGCCCCGGTCAGAGTCCATTGCGGTGTATGGTCGCCGACATACGGGGTCTCGGTGTCCATGCTCAACGCCGATGCCTCGCCCATCAGTTTCCACGGCGAACCTCGCCGCCCCGGTTCGTAGTAGAACTTGCGGTCCTCCAGCATCTCGGCCCATATCCCTCCGTAGATACACCGGCCCAGATGCTCGATGAACTGCCCGTAGATATACACCGAGACCGGCTCGCCCATCCTGGCCGCGTCGATCTCCAGTTTCGGCTCCACCGTCCGCGTCGAGAGCAGCTCCATCGCCACATCGTCGAACCACGCCTTGCCCGTGGCCAGGCCCCAGCCGCCGAGCAGACAGTTCAGTATGACCTCGGTTTCGCCCTCGGTCTCGAATTCCATCTCGATCTTTGTCCAGTCGTTGGTGCCGCGGATGGCCCTCGAACGGGCGGACTGGATGTTGTGCAGATTGAACTGGGCGCCCCGTCCCGTCGTAACCTCCAGGGCCTCGGTCTTGATGTAGCCGGTCAGGCGATACCTGGAATTGGCCAGGACGGGCACCGTTGTCTGCCAACTCGCGTCGGCGCCCTGCGTGGAGTGGACCAGGACACACTTCTGGCCCGTCCGGCCGCCATCGACGTATTCGAACTCGGCCCGGCCGGCCCACGTGTCCGGCCGCCAGCCCACCGGCCTGCCGTCCTGGGCCTCCTCGAACGATGGATTGACAACGGGATTGGCCGCCTGTGCCCCCAGAACCGGCTGGAAACCCGCCATGCACACGATGAGCAGCACTATTGGACAAGAATGCAACGCTCGGGCCATGATTCGCCTCCTTTCAAAACAGCGTTCGAACGCCCCCCGGCGGGGACTGGTATCGGGCCTATTGTAGGCCACCTCAGGCAAAATGCAATTCGATAATGTCCTTGTCGTGCAGGACATGGGTCAACTGGACGTTCTGCCCATCATGCACGCCCGTGCCCCAGATGCGGGCGCTCTTGAGGTTCTCGGCCAGTTGCCGATGAATGACCCGCGCCAGGTCCGTCACGGTCGAACCGACAGGCAGCGTGAAGGGCTCCTTCATATCGGGTTCTTCATGGGGCCGCTTCGCATATACCCGCACGATCCCCAGCAGTCGGAAGCACGCCGCCGGCAACTCATCGAGCCCCTCGCCGCTGGCGGCCGAGAACGGTACGTATTCCATCGGATACCCGCACGAGGCCCGGAGCTGCTCCACGGCCCCGGCCTCGGCCAGGTCCGACTTCGTGGCGATGCAGAACACCTTCCTGCCCAGGGCGTTGCCCTGATCATCGACGGCGGGCGTGGCGGCGTCGAGCAGGAGCTTGCGCGATTCGAGGAACTCCATGCAGGTCGTCAACTGCATTTCGGGCTCATTCGAGAGATCGACCACGATGGCGATCAGGTCGCAGTGCCGGTATGTCCCGATCTGACCGGGCATGAGGAACTCCGGCGTGTACGGCGGCAGGTCCACCAGTTGAATCGGTACATCCTCATGGTACATCATCCCGGGGACCGGCGCCCCGGTGGAGAACGGAAACTCCGCGATGGTCACCTTTGCGTTCGTGAAAAGGCCCACGATGCTGCTCTTGCCGGAATTGGGCAGGCCCAGCAGCGCAATCTGCCCGGCCCCGCCGCGGGGTATGTGAAAGACATCCACATGCCCGCCCGCAGCCTTCTTGCCCCCGCTGTCTTTGAGACTGCTCAGCTTGCGGCGCAAGTCCGCCCGCATGTGCTCGGTGCCCTTGTGCCTGGGGATGACGCGCAGCATCTCCTCCAGCGCCAGAATCTTCTCCTCAACCGTCGTGGCGCTCTTGTACCACTGCTCAGCCTTCAAATACTGGGGCGTCAAGTTAGCAGGCATTGCCACACCATGTGTGGAAGTAAAAAGGCAAAAAGAAGAAAGTAAAAAATGGACCGGTCGTGCGTTAGTCGGTGTGCCTGGCTTTCGCTGATTTTTGCGTGTTCACTATAATCTGGGCGATGACACGGCTGATCTGATCGGCTTCATCGATCAACCCGTCCCAGATTTCCTGATCGGCCACACCGGCTGCCTTGAATAATCTCAACCAATAGCGGGCCTCACGAGCTTCCTTCAGGGCAATGCGATACTTGTGCACAAAGTCCGCCCTGCTCTCCGCCGCTTGGCCCTCTTCGAGATTCGCCCCGATTGACGTGCCGGCGTTCAGGAACTGGCTGGTCAGGAGCCTGGCTGTCCGAGAGTGGCTTTCGAGCCGTGCAGCCAACTTGACTATCTGGACGGCAAAGTCAAATGTCCGCCTGACTATGTCCGGTGGGTGTGCGCCGGCCATTATTTTACCCTTTTACATTTTACTTTTTACTTTTTACTTGTTCGCCTATCCGGCGACTTTTTGTGCGACCAGGTCGCCCACCTCGGCTGTTGAGTAGCCCATCTTGCCGGCCGCCAGGCTCTTGAGCTTGTTGGCCGTGACGAACTTGACACTGTCTTCGATCGCCTTGCCCGCCGGTTCCTGGCCGAGGTGTTCGAGCATCATCCCCGCCGCGCAGATCGCCGCCAGCGGGTTGATGACGCCCTTGCCGGTGTACTTCGGGGCGCTGCCGCCGATGGGTTCGAACATGCTGACGCCCTCGGGATTGATGTTGCCGCCAGCCGCGATGCCCATGCCGCCCTGTATCATGGCGCCCAGGTCCGTGATGATGTCGCCGAACATGTTGCCGGTCACGAGCACGTCGAACCACTCCGGGTTCTTCACCATCCACATGCACGTCGCATCCACGTGGTAGTAATCGCGGGCGATGTCCGGGTAGTGGGCCTTGCCCATCTCGTGGAACGCCCGCTCCCACAGATCGTAGATGTACGTCAGCACGTTGGTCTTGCCGCACAGGGCCAGGGTGTTCTTGTCGCCCTTGCCGCGGGCCTTCTTGCCGTGCTTGTGGGTATATTCGAAGGCGTACTTGAGGCAGCGGTCCACCTGGAAGCGGTTGTACACGGCCGACTGCACCGCGACCTCGTGCGGCGTGCCTTTCATGGAGATACCGCCGGTGCCCGTGTAGAGATCGCCCGTGTTCTCTCGGACCACCACGAAGTCGATATCGTCCGGGCCTTTGTCCTTGAGCGGCGTATACACCCCCGGATACAGCCGGACCGGCCGCAGATTGATGTACTGATCCAGCGCAAAGCGCGCCTTGAGCAGAATCCCCTTCTCCAGTATCCCCGGCGCCACGTCCGGATGCCCGATCGCCCCCAGCAGGATGGCGTCAAACCCGCGAAGCTCGTCAAGGGCGCTATCCGGCAGCGTCTCGCCGGTCCGCTTGTACCGCTCGCCGCCGAAATCAAACTCCGTCAACTCCACCTTGAAACCAAACTTGCCGGCGGCCGCCTTGAGAACCTTAACCGCCTCGGCCGTAACCTCCGGCCCCGTCCCGTCACCAGGTATGACTGCAATCTTGTATGTCTTCATCGTTTCCTTTCTTAATTATCAACCACGGATTAACACGGATTCTCACGGATTTCTGTTTATTGCAGAGACGCTCCGCATCCATCGCTCGTTCTGTCACAGTACCATGCGTTTGTGCTTCAACGATCTCTCACCCAAATTGA
>DSDB01000402.1 GCA_011057845.1 Phycisphaerales bacterium
CATACAACCTCCGACACCGATCCCCCAGGTCCGTCGCAACAGCGGCCATGCCCTCCCGGCCGGCGAACTTCGCCAACAACTCATCAATGGCCATCATCGCCCCCTCAAAATCCTCCGCCCGGTTGCGAGCCACCACAATCGACGTCTGATCGCAGGTCGCCGAGCCCCTTTGGTCGGCGCCGATCCAGGGATGGCTGGCTGTCCCGCCCCGTCCTCCCGCATCGCTTGCCGTCGGGCGATATGGCGGACGGATGAAAACCTGCTATGGCGCGTGTGCGGGGCCTGCGGGATGCCGGTGGCGCGGATCGGCGGGGGACGGGTTACGGTCGATATACTCGGGTCGAACGGCGGGCACGGCCGCGTAGCCCTTGTCGTCGGCGATCCAGAAGTAGTAGGTGGGCACAAGATACCGTTCGCCGGGCACGCAATGATATGCAAGCACGATGCTCTGGACATCGCCGCCTTTGGAGCCGATAAAGACGGAGTCGCTTTCATTGAGCATCTTGAATGCTTCGTTCGGCGTGATGATGGGCGCGGTCTTCCAGGGACGGCACTGTGGCCAGCGTTTCGTTACACGCACGACCTTACCGCCTGGACCGAGCCCCACGTATATGCCGGGGGCGCCCGGACCCCATGTGGCGTATCCGCCGATGCGGTATGTCCAATTGATCTGTATTATGCCACTGGCACCGATATCTCCACCGGAAAGGCGGCCCTCGCCGGCATCAGCAGGCAGCAGGTTGTGCTCAACGACGTAATCGGTGGCGATTTGAAGGGCCTCGTCGGGCGTTGGGAAGTCGTTAGGGTCTCTCGTAGTGGCCCTTCCCCACTCAGGTGTGGTCATGGTCACATAGCCCGTGAGGCGGTCGTATCGCACTTTGGCTGTATCGGCTATGAGCGACGCAATAAGACTCTGGGGATAGTATTGTGCATGGGCAGGAATCTCAAAGTGTCTTGCCGCCAGTTCACGAATATATTCCTCCGAGACACTTTCCGGCGGAAGGATGACCTCATAGATCAGCACCTCATCGGGCATCTTCGGAAATGGGCCATCGAACGTGAAGACCGGCTGTGGGCCCGGATAGCGATACCAGCCATCAGCGACGTCAGGGACTCGCTCGTCCGAACTCAGCCGCGGATAGCCGCCGGATTCGGCTCGTGGCCGCCTGCCCACAAGGATAGCGGCGATGATGAGAGTGCCGATGATGCAAGCAACCAGCGCTACCAGCGACAGTCGAGTATATGTGGATCGCCACATACGTGTGTCCTTTCTTACACGGGCTTCCCGGGCACATCGCCGAGGAAGTCCTTGTGTCGGTTCGGCACAATGATAGGGAATGAGCGCATAGGTGTCAAAGCCATCGAACGACAGATCACGCCTGCTAAGGGCCAGGCGGCGGATCACCATCTTCATTGGGATGAGTGTCTATATCCCAGTTGGACAGAGCGGTAGGATCCGGCTCCACGCGGATCGGTCCAGGGCCAGCGAGAGATTCCTCCATACAGTCTGCCGGTGCGAAGACCTTCGCAATGCAGCCCTTAAACTGCCAGTCGTCAGAATATGCCCAGAATGCCTGCTTAATGCTGGTGCCAGGCTCCCTGAGATACTCCTTGAAGAGATGTCCGCAGTAGTAATTCCTCCAGTATGTCATTACGTTGGAATCATCATAACCGAGAAACATATGAGGAGCCCGAGCGATGCCAACTAGCAGGTCCGCCTTGAGTTCCTCTGCAGTGCCCTTGAGGAACCAGCAGGTGTCGAAGATGACCCAGTCAGCGTCGCCGCCGCAGACATTAATATCACCGCGGGGCAAGTGCGAGCATACATAATCGGGCCCCTGTGGGGCGTCGTTTTCTACAAAGAAATGAAGGTTAGAACCGTGGCCCGATGAATGGCCCGACCACGACACGAGATCGACGCTCCGTGGGTCCCAGGTGGCGTCGGCGCCGTGGTCGCTCCAATTGGCCGGATGGGAAGAGAGATTGGCCATTACATCATCTGCCTGGCGGACAAGCGGCCACCAGATAATCCCCCCATAAATGGGCTCTTCATTCATGTTGGTGTAGAACCATTTAGCAAACCAGTCGGAAAGAACGTCCAATGTACCACAGACAACCCCGCACTTGCTCGCGTACGTGGCTTGGTACTCGGTCCGGCTCTCCGCACGGTCAACCATGACCTTGTGGACACTGACCCAGTTTCCGCTGTCAGGTTGCATACGGATATAGAAGGTAAGGAACGGCTCATCGATTACTGTAATCGCATCGGGCTGTTGCGAGAATAGGGGAGACTCATAGTCCGATTCAGACAGGACCAGGAATTCGTCCCCGCAGGGATAGAACCATCTGTCGCACTGGCTGGCCTCCTGCAGTGTCAAGATGGCAGACCCGCCATCGCTCGACGTGACCAGTATGTCGTGCTGCTCTGCCTCGGTCGGGTCGGTCTGCAGGTCCCAGGCCGTTACAACGATAGGGTCATTCTTCCCGAACAAGTACTTTGGAGACCGAGGTTCACTGCTGGTCGCGGGCCAATCGTCGAGAATGCCGCGAGCACAACTGACCTCAATCGGAATGGTCCTGAACGTGACTTGATCCCAGTGGGTAGCCGCGGCTAACACATCGTGGCGGAAATCCAAATACACCTGAAACCACGGCCCCCAAGCCTCCACCTTTAGTTCTCTCGGGTAGGTATCGGCCTCGTACTGCTTCCATGAAATACCGGTTCCCTCTCCAATCTCGCGGGACCAGATATCCCCTTGTTTCCTCTAAATTCTCATGCTGGTCGGAGCATTGGTGCTGATGCGAAGCACGCCATCCGCGGCGGTCAGGGCCGGTTGGACCGAGAGGGAGATTGTGACCAGGTTGTCCTCGCCGTCAACAATGCTTGGATCATCCTTGTCGGGCACGCCATTGTCGTCGTCATCGTCGACGTTCAGCGTGATACAGCCTCCCGGATCGTACTCTTTGTCGTCGGGTACGTCTTGGATGTCTATATCCACCACGATGACGGCGAGACTGATCGTGGCCGTGGCCGACTTGTCGGGTGGGTATCCGGCACTGGAATCACTGTCGGTGACGGTCAGCGTTACGGTGTAGATGCCGGGCGCCGAGTACGAATGGGTGGTCCATCCGTTGAAGCCGACGTCCGGTTGCTGCCCGTCGCCTGGAGGCTGCACATAATCAGGGGTCTCGATGTGGCTGGAACCATCGCCAAAACTGAAGTGGTAGCGTTGTATCGCACTTTCCGCGTCACTGGAGGCATTGCCAAAGAAGGTCAGATCGGCGTTGACGTAGGTGTAGTAGCGCCGGACGCCCCAGATGAGATTGGGCCCCATGGCGGTACATGTCAGGACAGCATCGGGATTGGTTCCGCATGGGAGGGCCGGCATGGGGCGGAAACCAAACAGGACGAGGCCACAGGCAAGAAGAAGAGTCCTCTGTGTCATTGCGCACCTCCTTGCTCCGCCTGGAGGGGCTGCCACGCTTGCAGCAACACTTGGGCGGCCGAGAGGTATGATCCGGCGTGGTCTGCCACCAGTACCCGGCAATGCGCCAGCACGGTCGGTCTGGCCTGCTCGACCGTGGTCTGCCCGAGTTGACAAAGCCTCTCGGCGGACTGGGCAATGACCCAATGGGCGCCCGGCGCAAACCGACAAGTAGGCCAAGTCTCCAGGAGATACTCCATGTAGGCCATGGCCCGGTCACACGCATCGATGCGGAAGCAGGCGCTTCCGGCAAGATAGCAGGCCTCTTGGCTGGGCTCGGACCACGGAAAACGCTCCAGCATAAGATGAGCAACAGCCACCGCCTTCTCAAACAGGGGCGGTGCGGCCCCAGGTGGGCCTTCGTGCTCTTTCCAGAACCCCTGGTTGTAGACGCGGTCGACAACAACGAGCATGGCGTCGGGCAGATCGGTCTGGTTGTCATAGGCAGTCATATAGTTGCGGATTGTCTCGGCAGGCACATCGCGCCCTGCCCCAATCATGGCGACCAACAGGGCCGTGTGGTCCCACATTCCGGGGGTTTGGGAAAGTCGGCGAGACAGCGTCTCAATGATGGACTCCCAAATCTGCGTTGCATCCGTGGGACCGGCTTGCCAGCGATAGGCCCCCACGATATTGTCCAGCGCACGCGCAAGGCCCGGTCGTCCGCAGTAGTCTGCAATCAACCGGCCAACCGCAGCTCGCACGCCCGCACCATCCCTCCTGTTGCCGGCGTCGATCCCCACGTTCTGGAGGGCCCAGATAGCAGCGTCGGCCGTTGGATGATTCTCGATAATGCCCTTATAGACGGTGGCTGACTCGGCATGTTGCCCTTTCCGGCGGTATTGGTCGCCGATGTTCAGTAGGGCGGCCGGCAGGCGGGGGTCGGCGGCATAGCGGGATTGGAGGGTAGCGAGCGATTCCTGGGCCGATTCTTCGTCATCGGCGCGGATTTCGGTTACAACCAGGCCTTCCTGGGCCCAGAACGCATCGGGGGATTCGGGGTGGTCGTCCAGGACGGTGCGATAAAACTCCCGGGCCTTGTCAAAACGCTCGGCGTCGCGGTACTGATCGGCGATGGTCCGCAGACCGTGCGGGAGGCGCTCGTCGTTGGGAAAGTCGGCCAGGAGCCGCCCGGCCGATTCGTCGGCCTCGGCACTCCTGCGGCGGGCGATCTCACAGAGGGTCATATTCCGGCGAGCCCAGAATGCGAAGCCGTTGGCCGGGTAGACGTCGAGGATATGGCTGTAGAGGTCAACGGCCTGGGCGTACTTGCGGATGCGGTTGTACTCATCGGCGATATTCCCCAGGGCAATGGGGGTATCCGGGGCATTGGCGAAGTCGGTGCGCAGAGTCCGGACGACCGCCTCGGCCGTAGCCGACTCGCACAGCCTCAGGGATGAGATGGCCAGACCCTGGTAGGACCAGATGGTGAATTCACGCGACGAGGTGCAGGCGATGGCCTCCGCGTAGAGTTCGCGGGCCTTCTTGTGGTTGTGCAACTGGCGGCATTGATCGGCGATGATGCACAGGGCGCGGGTGATGTGGCCGTGCGTCGCGTGGTGGTTCCTGAGTGCTTCGATGGCGGCGTCGGCGGCCGGCAGATTGCGGTTCGCGACATAGGTCATGGCCAAACCCATCCGGGACCACAGGGCGTGCTCGCGGTCGGGCCAGCGGGCAATGACGTCTTCATAGATTCCGCGGGCCCGGTCGCGTTTCCCGGCGTCGCGCCAGGCGTCGGCGATATTTGTGACGGCCGCGGACGGGTCGCCATAGGTGTAGGACGGCAACTGTGCCATGATGTCAGCCAGAACGGCCTCGGCCTCGGCATCTTTGCCCGCTCGGATGCAGGTAATGGCCAGTCGTTTGCGGACGTCGAGGGCATCATCCGCCGTCAGGGCGCCGGCAAGCTGGGTCCTGTATAGTGTCTGGGCCTCGGCGTATCGGCCTGCCGCGAAGTGGGCGTCCGCCTGCTCCAGGACGCCTGGGGATTCGGCGGCGTGGAGTCCGCCGATAAGCAGACCTACGGCCGCAATGGCAGCCACTGTCGGGTAACACTTCCTTCCGTCCATCGCTATGACCTCCCAAATTGACCTGCTGCAATACGACGTCCGAGGCCGCGCCGCTCGCGCCGCGGACGGCCGGGTTCAACGCTCGTAGCTCGCCACTATGCTTCGCTACTCCATATTGCCCCCCCCCTGTGCCTGTGTCAAGAACAAAATCGCCAAAATCTACAAAAAACTTTCCGTCCACAACCCCGGTGTCCACACGGACACACTCTCCCACCATTATGGCGTCGCCGATGGCCCGTTTATTGACACGAATTCCCAGAAAATCCGATTATTCTTTCTATCCCTTCGAACCCGGATTGTAGATCAGGCCTCCCGCGGCCGCGTATTGGCGCAGGACAGCCGCGGCCTGCTCGGCCAGGACGTCCTGGACCACCTCGATGCCGCGGCGCTGGAGTCCCGCCACCCAGTCGGTTGGTTTGTGGCCCTCATCGAAGCCAATTGCCTCGGCAGCCGTGCCGCGCGCCCCGCAGACCACTCGCTTGACGCCGGACCAGCCGATCGCCCCCAGGCACATGGCGCACGGCTCGACGCTGGTGACCAGTTCATACGCCCCGGCCGCGGCCAGGTCATACGTCCCGGCCGCCTTCTGGGCCATCGCGATGGCGACCATCTCCGCGTGGAACAGTGAGCAGCCCAGCGCCTCGACCAGGTTCACCCCTGCGCCCATGACTCGCCCGGTCTCGACCTGAAAGACGGCCGCTCCGAATGGTCCGCCCGTCCGCCGGCGCACGTTCTCCTGCGCCAGGCCCACGACGAATTCCATCCGCCCTCGGTCGCCGGCAAAGGGCCCCGGTGCGCCCGCGACATACCCATCCACCCACTGCGGTAACCGAAGCACAACATCCGAATCCTTCATTGTCAGCCCCCCGGAAGCCAAGTTTCCACGCCACATCAGACCCCGCGACGCCCCTGGCATCAGCGGTGTTCAAGCCCCTGCGACCACAACGCCGATAGAACCACAGGTCGCGTCTGTCAGTATAGGCGCTGTAGGCAATCTGGCAATGCCTCTGTTGTCTGATCCCGGACGGTTATAAGGGACCCGGCACGGACGCCCGATAACAGAAAGGATTCGGACTATGAATACATCACGTACCGTCAAGAAGGCCCTGTTTTACGCACTGATTCCCTCGACCGCCATTGTCCTTGCAGGTTGTATGGCGGCGGCCCTGGTGGCCGGTGGGGCGGCGGCCGGCGTTGGAACCGCCGCCTATGTCGGCGGCGACCTCGAGGCCGTCACCGATCAGAACGTGGAGACCCTCCACAAGGCGTGCCTAGCCGCCCTCGAAGAGATGAACATCCCCGTCATCAGCAGCGAACGGGATGTCCTCGAAGGCAAAATCATCGCCCGCGGGGTCGACGACAAGAAGATCAGCATCAAGATGAAATACCGCGAACCCCAGCTCACGAAGCTTTGGATCCGCGTCGGTGTGTTCGGCGACAAGGACAAGTCGCAGGCCATCTACGACCACATCCGCAAACACCTCATAGAGATCGCCAGTCAGAACCCGTAGACCGGTACGCCGTTCAGTGTACAGCCTCACCGGGCAGGGGACACCGATCCGGCAACCGTACGAGCAAGCCGGTGAGTGTGCTGACCTGGCCGCGGGACACTCGCGGACCGCCTACCTGCCAAGGAACAGCCATACATGGCCGCCCATTGGCTTCTGGTGGCTGTAGAAGTTGCCCACAAGCAGGTCCAGCACGCCATCGTTATTCCAGTCCGTCACGTCAATGCGGCAGCGATAGCCCTTCTCGAAATCCTCCCCGGCGTCGAGGGCGAGCTTGCGGCCCTCGGCCAGCTTCGGTTCGGCGTTTGTGCCTGTATTGCGGAAGAAGTAGACCTCCGACCGCTCCGTTCCGCAGAGCAGGTCCACCACACCGTCGCCGTCCCAGTCGACCACATAGGGCGACGGCCGCGACATCTTGGGCTCCGGCATCGTCAATGGTTCGGGCGCCGCCAGTTTCGGCAGGTTCCTGGTCCCGATATTTCGGTATATGAGGATGTCACGCCCCTTGCCGCCCGGGTCGTTTTGCCCGACCAGCAGGTCCGCCAGGCTGTCTCCATTGAAGTCCGCCACGTGCAGTTTCGAGTAGATGCCGATGACCTTTTTGTCGTTCGGCACCATTTCGTAGTTGCCCTCGGCGTTTTTCTCATAATTCGCGGCTGTGCCGACAATCGG
>DSDB01000491.1 GCA_011057845.1 Phycisphaerales bacterium
ACCGTCTCGTCCATGCAGGGACTGCGGCAGCTCTATGCGGGCCAGGACAAGGGCTGGTTCGATCCGTTCGACCAATCGGGCCGCGCCGGGCTGGGTCTGACGGGTCTTCTTAAATGGATGCACAACGGTATGCTGCCGATGTACCTGACATGGGTCACGCTCGGCCTGCTGGCCATACTCTTTGCCGTCTGCCGTATCTGGTGAGGTTGTTATGCTGATCTTCTATGCACTGCTGCTGTTCATGATCATCGCCGCTCTCATCGCGGTTGAAACAAAGAACCTGCTCGGGGCGGTCATCTGTGTGGGGGCGATCGGGTTCGGCGGCGCGCTGATGTTCCTCTTCCTGCGGGCGCCCGATATCGCGATTACGCAGATCGTCGTGGAGGTGCTGAGCCTGATTATCCTCATCCGGGCCACCATCGCACGGCACGTGACGCCCGTCAGCGGCGACCGGGAATTCGTTGGAGCCGTTGTCTCGGTGGCGATTGTGCTGACCCTTTTCGTCGCGGGCGTCAAGGTCCTGGATGCACTGCCGCCGTTCGGGGACCCCATTTTCGTCCGCACGCCCGGCGCCGCCTCGCAGACCTACCTCGAACAGGGCCTCAGACAGACCGGCGCCGCCAATATCGTTTCCTCCGTGATCCTCGACTACCGGGCCTACGACACCCTGGGCGAGGCCACGGTCCTGTTCACATCCATCCTCGGCGCCGCGGCCATTCTCCGCGGCAAGAGCCGAAAACTCGTGAAGGAGTCCGACGCATGAAAGGCATGACGGTCATCGTCAAGACGGTCGCCGGCTGGGCCAAGATGCTGGTCTTCCTTTTCGGTGTGTATATCATTCTGTTCGGCCATCTGACGCCGGGCGGCGGGTTTGCCGGCGGGGTCATCCTGGCGGCGTCCTACGTGCTGCTGCTGCTGGCCTTCGGCCGCCGGTTTGTGGAGGAGGACCTGCCCCTGGCCCTGGATTCCAAGCTCGACTGTCTGGGGGCGCTGGCGTTTGCCCTGATCGCGGTCTGGCCGTTGATCTGGGGCGGCGGCTTCTTCGTCAACTTCCTCCTGAAGCACCTGCCCGAAAGCGCCCTGAACCTCGTCAGCGCCGGGACGATTCCCCTGTCCAACATCGCCATCGGCCTGAAGGTCGGGGCATCGCTGTTCCTGGTGATCTTCCTGCTTTCCGTCTTCTCGGACGACCATGGAACGAAAACCCGTGCGACGGGGCGGATCGCCGACCCGAAGGAGTAACCTATGCTCTATGCAATGTGTTTCGCCCTGTTCATGCTCGGCCTCTACTGTGCGGTCGTCAAGAAGAACATGGTCAAGATCGTCCTTGGCATTGTTATCATGGAATACGCGGTCAATCTGTTCCTTATCCTGCTCGGCTTCCGAACGGACGCGGTCGCCCCCATTGTCGATCGCCAGTTCCTCGAAACCGGCGCCGACGGCATGACCGTGACCGGAGCCTTTCTCCGTCAGGCCGTGGACCCGCTGCCGCAGGCTCTGGTCCTGACCTCCATCGTCATCAGCCTCGGCACGCTGGCCCTGATGATTTCCGTCTGCATCCGTATCTACGGCAAGTACGGCACCTTCGATATCACCGAAATCAGGAGGCTCAAAGGATGAACGTACCCCTGCCCGTATTCGTCATGGTCCCTCTGATGGCGGCGTTCGTGCTGCCCTTGTTCGGCGTCAAGGGCAAGTCCGCGGCGACGGCCCTGGCCAACGCCGTCACGATTGCCCTGCTCGTCCTGGCCGTCCTGGCGGCGGTCCACCTCGCCGACGTCCGAACCGCCGACAACCCGAACCCCCGCGAGGTCTACGAAGTCGGCCGCCACGCCATACCGCTGGGCATCAACATGGTGCTCGACGGGCTCAGTTGCCTGTTGCTGCTGACGATCTCCGTCGTCGCCGCCGCCGCCATGACCTTCAGCATCCGCTACATGGAGCAGTACACCGCCAAGTCCAAGTATCTGAGCCTGTTTCTGCTGATGGTCGCCGGCATGAACGGCGTGGTCCTGTCCGGCGATATCTTCAATCTCTTTGTCTTCCTCGAGATTGCCTCCATCGCCTCCTACGCCCTCGTCGGCTTCGGTTGCGAACACGAAGAACTTGAAGCCTGCTTCAAGTACATGGTCCTCGGGACCATCGCCTCGGCGTTCATTCTCTTCGGTATCGGCCTCGTGTACGGCAACACGGGTTCCTTGAACATGGCCTACATCGCCCGCTCCATCCGGTCCTCCGGTGTCAACCCGGGCCTGGCCTTCGCGCTGGCGCTGTTTGTTGCGGGCTTCGGCCTCAAGGCCGCCCTGGTTCCCTTTCATGCCTGGCTGCCCGACGCCCACCCATCGGCCCCGGCGCCTATCTCCGCCATGCTCTCCGGGGTGCTGATCAAGTCTCTCGGCGTCTACGCCCTGGCGCGCGTGGTCTTCAATGTCTTCGGCGTCTGGCCCGCGATCGCCTGGGTTCTCATAGCCCTGGGCGTAGCCAGTATGGTCATCGGGGTCTTTCTGGCGGTCGGCCAGTGGGACTTCAAACGCCTTCTGGCCTATCACAGTATATCGCAGATGGGCTATGTGGTTTTGGGCATCGGCCTGGGGGCCCTGATTCTGGCCCGCGGCGGCAGTACGGCGTGGGCTTCGCTGGCGATCCTCGCCGGGCTGTTCCATCTGGTCAACCATGCCGTGTTCAAGTCACTGCTGTTCCTGGCCAGCGGCTCGGTTGAGATGGCCACCGGCACGCGGCAGCTCAAGAAGATGGGCGGCCTGGCGCTGAAGATGCCTCTGACCCGTACGACCGCCACCATCGCCTCGGCCGCCATCGCTGGCGTGCCGCCGTTCAACGGTTTCTGGAGCAAACTCGTACTGGTCATCGCCGCCGCACAGGCCCATTTCTACGGTCTGGCTGCCGTAACCGTTCTCGTCAGCCTCGTTACCCTGATCTCCTTCCTCAAGGTCCAACGTTACGTCTTCCTTGGAGAATTGCCCGACCATCTCAAGCAGACGCGGGATAACGGTGGCTCGATGTTCGCCGCTAGTGCGTTCCTGGCCGCACTATGCGTCCTGATGGGACTGCTGTTGCTCATCCCGGCGCTGCGGGCCAACGTGCTGGACCCGGCCGTGGCCGCGTTGACCGCGGGCATCGATTACGCCGCCCTTGCCAAAGACATCTAAGGTGCCGATATGAGACGAACCCTATACCTGGCCTTGTCCTTCATCATCTGGATTCTACTGACATGGCCCTTCGCCGACGGTACGATTGACCTGCAGATCGTCATTGTCGGACTGGTCGTTTCGGCCGTCGTGGCCGTCCTCTTCCACGAGATACTACCCAGGGAGCACGGCATATTCATTTCCCCCACGCGGGCCTTCTGGTTCCTTCTATACGTCCCGGTGTTCTTCTACTACATGGTCAGGGCCAATTTTGACGTTGTCTACCGGGCCCTGCATCCGCAAATGCCCATCAAGCCCGGCATCGTCAAGATCAAGACCGCCCTCAAGACCGACTCGGGCCTCACGGCCCTGGCCAACTCCATCACCCTGACCCCCGGAACGCTCACGGTCGATCTGACCGGCGACGGCTACTTGTATGTCCATTGGATCAACGTCAAATCCGACGACGTCGAACAGGCCACCGCCCACATCGCCCGCCGGTTCGAGTGGTTCATCGCCAAGATCTTCGAATAGAGGTCTCCATGATAACGCTCTTCTACATAGGCTTGTGTGCATCCTGTTTCCTGTGCCTCTACCGCATCGGCAGGGGGCCCAGCGCTCCGGATCGCACGGTCGCCATCGACATCCTCGGCATCCTGATCGTGGGGTTCTGCGCCATCCTGGGCCTTGCCACCGGCAAGGACTTCTATCTTAATGTCGCCCTGGCCTGGGCCCTGCTGAGCTTCATCGGCACCATCGCCCTGGCCAAGTTCCTCGAAGGGAGGAGCTTCGATGATTGACGCCTTCGCATACGCATGGATCGTGGTCGGAATCCTCTTCAACATCTTCGGTTGTATCGGCCTGGTCCGTTTTCCCGACGTCTACAACCGCCTCCAGGCCTCCACCAAGTGCGTCACCCTCGGCACCATCCTGTTGCTGCTGGGTGTCGCCCTCGCCGGCCGTTCGGGCCCCATGGCCGCCAAGGCCGTTGTCTGCGCGGTGTTCATCCTGATTACGTCGCCGACCGCCGCACACGCCATCGCCAAGGGGGCCTATGCCTCCGGCGTGCCCCTCTGGGAACACAGCGTCGTGGACAAATACGGCCCCGACCTGGCCGAAGAAGGGCGAATGCCCGCGGTGCGCGACTCGGCCCTCGATACCCAATAGCCACATGCCCGACAATACAGGAGCCTGAAAGTGCGCTGGCCAAAACTCAGAGAACTCAAGGAAGCCGTCCATGCCGTCGTCTCGCCGCGTTTCACCACGCGTTTCCCCGCCGAGCCCTGCACCGTTCCGGAGAGATTCCGCGGCAAGCCGCAGTTTGACCCGGACACCTGCATCGGCTGCGGCGCATGCGTCAACGTCTGCCCCGCGGCCGGTTGCCTGACGATGGTCGACGATCTCGACGCCGACCCGCCCGTCCGCCGAATCACCCACCGCTACGATTGCTGCATCTTCTGCGGCAACTGCCAGGACAACTGCACGACACAGACCGGCATAACCCTGTCGGACCAGTGGGATCTGGCCGTGCTCAACCGTGACGACACCATCGAGACCCACGAATACGAACTGCAAATGTGCGAGAAATGCGGTGCTCTCATCGGCACGAAGAAGCACCTCGTCTGGCTCTGCGAGAAACTGGGCCCCCTGGCCTATACGAATCCCTCGTTGCTCCTAGCCAAACCCGGGGAACTCACCCGGACACCGCCGCCACAAGCCCAATCGCCAGCCCCATCCGAGCCGCAGATCCGCGACTTCATGCGCATCCTCTGTCCGAAATGCAAGTGCGAACTGAACATCAGACTCTGACCGTCTCCCTTGAGCCTCTCGCACATCGCCTCAAAAGCATCGACCCCCTTTCCACCCTCATCGTCTGCATCGGCAACGACCTCAAAGGCGACGACGCCGCCGGCCCGCTCCTCTACGAAGCGTTGCGAGGTCGCCTCAAAACGCCGCTTTTCAACGCCGCCGCCGTCCCGGAGAACTACGTCCAGACCGTCATCCGCAGGGCTCCCCGCACCCTGATTCTTGTAGACGCCGCTGATTTCAATGCCCCACCCGGCGCCATGGCGGTCCTGGATCCGGCGGATTTCAGAAGCCCCATGCCTTCGACCCATCTCGGCTCGCCCGCCACGTTTATCAACTTTATCCGGCGGCAGATCCCCGTCGACATCCTGTTTATCGGTATCCAACCGAAGTCCACCGGTTTCGCCCGGCCGCCCTGCCCCGAGGTTGCCGCCGCCGTCCGGGCCCTCGCCGACCTCCTCGTGGCCGCCTGCGGCCTGGAACACGCGGATTGAGGAATCGCTGCCGGCGATAGGGATGCCGCTGATAGTCACGGCTCGTACGACTTGAAAAGGGCCGCGGGGGAGGATATAAGATGGGGGTATGGGTAAAGATGCGGCACAGCGGATTCTGTTCTTGCGCGACGAGATTCGCCGGCACGATCACCTCTATTACGTGCTGGCCGAGCCGCGGATCAGCGACCGCCAATACGACCGGCTGTTCGCGGAACTCAAGGCCCTGGAGGCCGAGTACCCGGAGCGGGTTACGCCCGATTCGCCCACGCAGCGGGTCTCGGGCCGGCCCCTGGAGGAATTCGCCACGGTGCGGCACACCGTGCCGATGCTGAGCATGGACAACACGTACAACGCCGAGGAGCTGCGGGCGTTCGACGAGCGGGTGCGCAAGGGGCTGGGCAGCGATGATTATGAGTACGTGGTGGAGCTGAAGATCGATGGCGTGGCCATCAGCCTGCGGTATGAAGATGGGTTACTGGTGCGGGCCGCGACGCGGGGCGATGGGCAGACCGGAGACGACGTGACGGTGAACGTGCGGACGATTCGTGCGGTGCCGCTGACACTGGCCGGTCTGAGGGACGAGGGACAAAGGACGAGGGACGAAGGACTGCCGGCGGTGCTGGAGGTTCGCGGCGAGGTGTATATGCCCACCAGCGCCTTCGAGAAGCTCAACAAGGCGCGAACGGAGCGGGGCGAGCCGGCCTTCGCCAATCCCCGCAACGCCACGGCCGGGTCGCTCAAACTGCTCGATGCGCGAATCACGGCCCAGAGGAATCTGGCGTTCTTCGCCTACGCGACGGGGGAGGTGGAGATGAAGGCTTCAGGCCTCAGGCGTCAGGCTTCAGGCGGGAGGCCCGCGACACGGGATGGGGAGATGGCCACGAAGGACACGGGCAGGATGCCCGTGCTACATGGGGGCGATGCCGGGGAGGCGGGCATGACACGGTTGGCGGAAGACCATTTCACGGTGCTCACGCGGCTGAAGGAATTGGGGTTGCCGGTGAATCCTCATATCGAGAAGGCCTCGACGATTGACGAGGTTATCGAGATATGTAACGGCTGGGCGCATCAGCGGGCCGACCTGGATTATCAGATCGATGGTATGGTCATCAAGGTCAACCGCCTCGACCAGCGGGAGGTGCTGGGCACGACGGGGCGGGCGCCGAAGTGGTGCATCTCGTACAAGTTCGCCGCCGAGCAGGCCGAGACGGTCATCGAGTCGATCGACGTGCAGGTGGGCAAGACCGGGACGCTGACGCCGGTGGCCAATCTGCGGCCGGTGCTGCTGGCCGGCACGACCGTCAAGCGGGCCAGCCTGCACAATTTCGATGAGTTGCGGCGGCTCGATGCGCGGGTGGGCGATACGGTGCTGGTGGAGAAGGCCGGTGAGATCATCCCGCGGGTCGTCGGCGTCCGGCCGGAATTGCGGCCGCACGGGACGAAGGAATTTGCTGTGCCGCACAAGTGCCCGGAGTGCGGGTCGCCCGTGCAGAAGGATGAGGGCGGCGTGTATGTCCGGTGCATCAACGCGAGGTGCCCGGCGCAGCTTAAAGAGCGCCTGCTGTATTTCGCCGGGCGCGGCCAGATGGATATCGAGCAGCTTGGGCGGGCGCTCGTCGAGCAGCTCGTGGATGTGGGCCTGGTGAAGGACTTCGCGGACCTGTACCGGCTGAAGGCCTCCGACCTCGAGCCGCTGGAGCGGATGGCGGCCAGGAGCGCGGCCAATGTGGTCGAGGCCATCGAGCAGAGCAAGACGCGGGAGTTGTGGCGGTTCGTAGCGGGGCTGGGGATTCGGCATGTCGGGGGGCAGTCGGCCCAGATACTGGCCGAGCGGTTCGGGTCGCTGGAGGCATTGATGGAGGCCGACCGTGGGGCATTGGAGGAGATCGACCAGATTGGGCCGGTGATGGCCGAGAGCATCCATGCCTATTTTCGCAAAGAGGACAACCGTCGGGTGATCCGGCGAATGCTGGAGGCGGGGGTTGTGCCGACGCCGCCGCGGAAGCGTGAACCGGGCAGGCTGGCGGGCAAGACGATTGTCGTGACCGGGACCCTGGAGGCCTTCACGCGGCCCCAGGCCGAGCAGGCGATTCGCGCCGCTGGCGGCAAGGCCTCGTCGAGCATCAGCAAGAACACGGATTTCGTCCTGGCCGGCGAGAACCCCGGCAGCAAGCTGGACAAGGCGCGGAAGCTGGGTGTGAAGGTTATCAACGAGGCCGAGTTCACGGAGATGCTATAGGTCATGGATGCGGCGGA
>DSDB01000432.1 GCA_011057845.1 Phycisphaerales bacterium
CCGAAGTACGCGGGCATCTGTTCGACACCCGCCGCCTCGGCCTTGAAGAAGGCCGCGATCCACAGTCCGATCGCCTGGCCGAAGCCCTCATCGACCTTCAGGGCCCATTCGCAGTTACGCATGGCCATCAGTTGGTAGAAGTAATCCCGGTCCACGGGCTCTCTGGTCAGTTTCTTGCTCGCGGCATCCCAGAACCACACGTTGCCGAAATCGGCGTCTTCGGCGGGCTTGAGCGACTCGGCATGGTAGTAATATTGCTCGGCGGTCTTGTAGAACAGCACGGCCGCGGGCAGCTTGGCCGCCTCCGGGTCAATCCTGCGGATACTCTCGGCCGCCAACGCACGAAGCTCCTGCGACTGGGCCGTTTCCACGATGTACTTGAGATGGCCCAAGGAATGCGTATAGCCGATCTCGCCGAGGGCCTTGACGACCTCGGCCTTGACGGGCAGGTTGTCCATCTGAAGGCACGCCGCCAGAGGCCGTATGGCGTCCCGCCCCACCTTCGGCAGGGTCGCGACGATGTTCACAAACTCGTTTTTGCGGGCCGGGTCGGCCATGGCGTCCAGCATGAAGGGAATCGCGTACTCGCCCGCATTGTAAAGCCGCCTGGTCGCGATGTACTTGCCCCGCTCGCTGACGCTCAACTCCCGCACCGCCTCGGCCACGATCACATCGTTGGACCGGGTAATGAACAACCCCTCCTCCACCAGGTTAATCACCTTCTTGCTGATATCCACCAGCTCCTGGTCGGTCGCATCCTCCACGACCCGGCGGAGGATCTGGTAGCCATAGTGGTTCTGCCGGGCAAGGTCCTTGAGCTTGACGGGGTCGGGATTGCTGTCCAGGATGGCCTGGGCGTAGCCTTTGGCCAGGTCGAACCGGCCGATCTTCACGTAGTGCAGGAAGTCGTTCCAGTTGTCTTCGAGGCCGGCCCCGAAACTCAGGGCGAGCGCCAGAAACTGTGCCAGCACTATTGCCGCAACCGTCTTTCGGTTCAACATGTAACCTTCTCCAAGAAAAGCCGTGCCTCCATCGCCCGACATTGCCTTTCGCCTGCGGACTGACTGCATCGGCGGCCCTAACCTCCAATGGTGCCAATAAGACTGCGGCCCGGCGCTGGCCTAGACACCCAGCGCCTTCCGCATACCCCAATATAGTTCGTCCCTGAAAGCCTTATGCTACAAAGAAAGGCCGTTTCTGTCAACAAAAAACCCCTTTCGAGCCCGCGTGAGCCCCTGTCGGCCTCAATGGGCCCATCCGGGCCCGCGAGCGGCGGCAATATAGGACACATCTGCCCATCGCGCGCGCCCCCTCGCACAGGCGGCCGCCACAGGCCGATAAGCCGCTATGAAAAGGCCTTGCGAAGCAGTTTGAGGCTCTTGGGCAGGGCCTGCCTGTAATCGTCCTGACCCTCGAATTCCAGCGAAACGTACCCGCCGTAGCCGGCCCCTCGCAGTATCCGTCCGATCCGGGGGTAGTCGAGGTTCAGCGTGTACCAGAGTCCGCCGCCGTAGTATGTCTTGGCCTGAACAAAGACGGCCCGCGAGGCGCAACGCTGAAGTTTCTCGTAGGGGTCCTCAAGGAAATTGCCCGTATCCAGCAGGACGGCCAGCCAGGGCGAGTTGATCGCATCCACGATTCGAAGCAGCCCTTCGACCGTCCGCGACAGGCCCCAGTGGTTCTCCAGGCCGAGGATCACCCCGCATTTCTCCGCGGCCGGCAGGCACTGGGTGATGCTGTCGATAACCCACTCGTAACCGTCGTCCTCGGTATAGCCCGGCAGGACCGGCTCGATACCACGATTGGCCATCAAATCATCGAAGCTCTGTGTCGTCCGCCATCGCCCGGTGTTGATACGGATGATCGGGATTCCCAGGGAGTATGCCTGTTCTATGTACCGGATCGTGTCGTCGATGTTCTTGCGGCGTATCTGGGCGTCCGGATAGACGAAGCCCTGGTGGGTGGACATCGCGCAGAGGTCCACCCCGTTGATCAGCGCCCGGCGTTTGAGGCCCTGCAGGTAGGCGTTGGAATCGCCCTCCATCTGAATCTGCAGGATATCCACACCGTCAAAGCCCATGGCCGCGGCCTCGTCGATGCACTGTTCGATGGGCAGCTTGAGTCCGTCTTTGAACCGCCAGAACGAATAGGTCGAGCAAGCGATCCGGTTGGGCGGCTGCTTCTTGCCGGCCTGGGCCTTCTGTTGGGCGGCCGCATCCGACAGGCCCCCCGTCGCCAGAGCGGCCGCTGCCGCCAATCCGCCGCCGATCAGAGTCCTGCGATTCATCGTTGTCATGGTCAGTCTCCTGCTTACGTTAACTGCTCGCGGCGAAAAGGCTCACCGCAGCGCACCTGCGATGCCAACTCCATGAACCGGGGCATCGAATACTCGAAGAATACCTTATAGGCCTCACAGAAGAAACTCTCTCGTGCGAAACCTTCTCTGTCAAACGGCGCGCGGTCCTTCATGCAGCCGCCGCGACAGATCGCCAGATGGCGGCACTGGAGACAGCGGTTGCACAGGTTCCTCTTGGCACGGGCGAATTCCCGCTTGAGGGCGCCGGCCGCCAGATCATCCATGGGCGTCTCGAAGATATTGCCCAGTCTCCACCGCGGCTCCACGAAGAAGTCGCAGGGGAAGGCGTCGCCGGCGTGCTCGATGACGATGTACTGGCTGCATTGCCTGTCGAAGGTGCAGATTGTATGCCGCCCCGTCACATAGTACGCCAGGATCGAATCGAAATCCCGGATGCTCACTTTCCGTGGGCCATACGCATACCATCGGTCGAACATCCCGCACCAGAACCGTCCGAGTTGCTCGGCCGTCACCGAGAAATCGGTGACCTCTCCCGTCCGTGGGTCCACCTCCACGCACGGGATGAACTGCAGATATCGCACCCCTTGCTCGATCAGGAAGTCGAACACCTCGTCCGGATGGTCGCCCGTCAGGCGATTGATGAGCGTCAGCGTGTTGAATTCCACGCCCAGATCACGACATCGTTGCAGGGCCCGCAAGACCCGCTCATGCGTGCCGGCGCTGGAGAAGTCCAGCCGATATCGGTCGTGCAGGTCCTTCGGGCCGTCGATGCTGATGCCCACCAGGAACTTCGCGTCGCGCAGAAACCCGCACCATTCGTCGTTGAGCAGTATGGCGTTGGTTTGCAGGGAATTGCCGACCTCCTGACCATCAGCGCCGTAGCGTTTCTGCAGTTCGACCGCCCGCTTGTAGAAGTCCAGTCCCATCAGCGTCGGCTCACCCCCCTGCCAGGCAAAGCCCGACATCGGGAACCGAAGTGTCATGTAGTCCTTGACGAGCCTGTCGAGGACCTCGTCGCTCATCCGCTGGCGCCCCTGGCCGACTTCCGCCGGGCGGGACTTGTAGAAGCAGTAGCTGCAATCGATGTTGCAGTCGGAACCCGATGGTTTGATCAACAATGTGAAGGGTGTCGTCGCCACGGCAATTACTGCACGTCCTTATGGCGGTCGAGCCACTGGCGCACCCAGTGCTCGGCCTGCTCGCGGTTCTCTAAGAGGTGATCCAACTGGGCGACGTACATCTCCTCGGCCAGTTCGCCCACCTGTGGCCCGGGCGCGGCCCCAAGGCGGATCAGGTCGTGGCCCGACAACAGCGGCGGCGGCCGAAGCTCCACATCGCCAAGGGCCGCAACCCGCTTGCGCAGCGCCGTCAGGCGATCCAGGGCCTCGCGTTCGCCACGGGCCTGCTGAATGGCTCGCTCCAGTTCGAGCAGGTCGCGGAAGTACGACTCGCCGAGCACCAGTTTCAGCTCCGCCAGACTCATGTTGCTGTTCACCAGCCGCCCGCGGTTGTCCATGAGAAACCGCAGGTGTTTGGTATGATTGCGGCTCAGCTTCAGCAGGCGGCACCGCTCCATCGCGAAGTCTGTTTCGCACCCCGCGAACAACCCGGCCAGCGCCAACGGATAGTCCACATGCCTGCGTAAATCGCTCAGAACACCCACGGCGGTCTCCGCCGCCGGGGCTCCGAAGCCCGGGAAGATGATCCCCAGCAGGCCGGTATCAACCAGACACCGGGCGCCGCGACCCCGGCTGGGGTCCGTGAGAATCGCCTCCAGCTCCATGGATATCCGCTCGCCGCTGATGCCGGTGATTCTGTGTGCGTGGGTTTTGATGGCCCCCAGGGTCCCGTCGTCGATGACGAAACCCAGCCGTGTCGAAAACCGCACCGCCCGCAGCATTCTCAGATAGTCCTCGCTGAACCGCTCGTTCGCGTCGCCGATGGTCCTGATGATGCCGTCCTTCAAGTCCTGGCGGCCGCCCACATAGTCAATGACCTGGTCCCGCACGGGATCGAAGAACATCCCGTTGATCGTGAAATCACGGCGGCCGGCGTCTTCCTCGGCGTTGGTGAACCGCACGCTCGTGGGGCGCCGCCCATCCGCGTAGTCCGCATCGCTGCGAAAGGTGGCCACCTCGACCTGGCGATGCTTCATCAGGACGATGACCACGCCGAACTTGACGCCCACCTGGATGGTCCGCCGGAACAGGGCGGTTACTTCCTGCGGCCGGGCGCTGGTGGCCACGTCATAATCCTTGGCCTGGCGTCCCAGCAACATATCGCGGACGCACCCGCCCGCCAGCAGGGCCTCATAACCGGCCTCCTGCAGCCGCTGGACCACTGTAATCGCCGCCTTTCGATTCGTCATCCGTCGTTCGTTCTTCGTCGTTCGTATTGTGTATTTCGTACTGCGTCGTTCGTATTGCGTATTTCTCGGGGTGGCGGCCTTTGCCGCAGGCAAGGGCCGAACTCAACCGGCCCTTCGCTACGCGAAAGGCCGCCACCCAACTCATTCGTATTCCGTCGTTTGTGTTTCGTCGTTCGTGTTTCGCACTGCGTATTGCGTAACGCGCGCCACCGGCCGCTAAAAAACTCCGCCGCAGGCGGCTTCAACCGGCTGAATCTCGTAAGGTATTAACGACTCTCGACTCAAGAGCCGCCAGCCACCGCTTCGTCCCTCGTCCCTCGTCCTTCGTCCCCCCTCCGGTGCCGCCCTTGGCGAATAGCGCCACCGCCATCGTACCCCATACCCGGCGTTCGAGCAACCCAAACGACCCGTAAGCGTCCAATACCTGCACCTTCTCCTGCGTCCGAACCACCACAATCGCACCATCCGCCACTTGGCCGTCCAGCAGCTCGAACAGACCGGCCAAGGCGGAATCAGGCCCAATATCCCGTGTACGCGCGTATGGCGGATCGACAAAGACCAGCCCATATCTGCCGGCTAGCCCGGCCGGCGCCCCGATGACGAACGCATCCGTCCGGACCACCGCCGACTGCTCGGCAAAGCCCGCCCGCGCAATGTTTTTCTCCAGAATCGCCGCAGTTGTCCGGTCGTGTTCAACGAAGGTCACAGAAGCCGCGCCGCGGCTGAGGGCCTCAAGCCCCAGCGACCCCACGCCGCTGAACAAATCCGCCACGACCGCCCCTTCCGGCAGGTCATACTTATACAGCACGCTGAACAGCGACTCCTTGACCCGGTCGATAATCGGCCGCGACAGGTCCCCCCTGGGGCTGAGCAGCCGCATACCCCGCCTGGAGCCGGCAATAATCCTCATACATTCGCCAACAAACAAACGAAATCGCGTATCATCTGAACCGGTTTCGAACAGGTCCATCGGATGGTTCAATTCAGCACGGCATTCTAGCATCCCTGGTTCCACCGCGTCCAATCCAAAACGGTCCCGACCGCGTCCGATGGCTGTTCCGGCCAAGGGCAAACATGATCAATTCACCTTGCCGTTGACACCGGGAATTGGTAGATTGCGCATGTTTCATCGGGTCATCGGGTCGTCGGGACTCTGCCGCCGACTATACCGCCCACTCATCCTCAAACGCCCGCGCCACCGCAGCCTCTTGTTTGTCTGGCTGGGCATTTACGCCTTCGTCGGCATCCAGATGGCATGGGTTCTGCGCCCCTTTATCGGCAACCCCGCACAGCCAACACACTTCTTCCGCCAGCAGGCCTGGGGCAATGCCTACGTTCGTCTCGCAGGCATGATCTGGCGGGCGCTCGGAGGCTGACGCCCCCTGCTTGCCTTCTGTGTCAGGTGCCTTCGGCATTCAGCAGCAGCTCCTCCACCGACAGGGCGCATTGGCGAAGCGCCGCGGCCGGGAGGGTCACGGTGCGCCATCTGGGGCTGCGGCGTTTCATGTGTCCGCGGTAGTCGGCCAGGCGGACCGCCAGGAACACGTACTGCCTGCCGTCGAAACCGAATAGTTCGCGGCCGTCTGTGTCTACGTCCACGTTGCAGACCTCGTAGGCGAAGATGAACGCCCCCTCGTGCCCGGTCCCGAAGACCTTCTCCCAGGCCGCCAGTCCCTCCACGTCGTCGGCCGTCACCCAACACTCAAGGCCCCGCAGACGCTCGAAACTGGCGCCCGTGAACCGCCGCCCCTTCAACTCCGCCAGGATGATCCGACCGTCGGCCGCGGGAATCAGATAATCGAACGTCTTGATCGGGTCGCGGGTCAGCGTGGCCCGCTTGTGCTCATCCATCAGCGCGAAGCCGACGCCGTGCTCCCGCAGCCAGGATTCAAAGGCCGACTCATACAGATTGACCCCAAACTCCGCCATCTGATGTTACCTGCATTCAACAGGAAGCACGAAACTCGAAATCCGAAACTCGAAACAAGCACGAATGACCAAAGGCTCAAAACCCGAAACAGTCTATCCAAAAGGCGACAGCGTTTCGGACATTCGGACTTCGTGCTTTGAATTTGTTTCGGATTTCGTGCTTCGTATTTCGAGTTTACCTTGAGGGGCGGCTTTGGGTTTTGCGTTGTGGCTTTTCGTTTTGGTCTTTGCGTTTTGAGCTTCGTATCCGTGCCATGAGCATCCTGCCCGTGGCCTTTCATCTGCGCTTCTTACTTCTTACAGGAAATCCCCGCGAGAAACGCCTCATAGTCCACGAGTTCCTGCTGTCCGGTCGCCAGATCCTTGACCGCCAGTTTCTGCTGTGTGGGCAGTTCGTCGCCGATGATGATGCACCGGGCCGCCCCGCTATCCGCCGCCTCTTTCAGCTTCTTGCCCAGCCCCCCCGCCTTATAGCTGAACTCGGCCCGCAGACCGTGGCGGCGAATCTCGGCCGTCAGACGCACGGCCTCTTCCTGAGGGCAGCGCCCGGCTTCGGTGGCGAACCGCGGCACGCACGCGACGAAATAGTCGAGCGCCTTGCCGAATTGCCCATCCTTGAACAGCCCCTTTTCCCTCAGAAGTATCTCCAGCACGCAATCGCCCATCCCCATCCCCGTCGCCGTTAGTTGCGGCCCGCCGAAGTCGGCCAGCAGGTTGTCATACCGCCCCCCGCCGCATATCGCCCGAAGATCCCCCACCGCATCATGGACCTCGAAGACCACCCCCGTGTAGTACGCCAGCCCGCGGACAATCCCCGGATCGAACAGGCAGAACTCCGCAACGCCCATCGTCGTCAGATACCCCAGAACCTGTGCCAACTCGGCCTGGGCCTGCTCAAGCTCGGCGTCGGCTCCGGCCAGTGCCGCAATCCCGCCGACCTCGCGTAAGTCCATAAAAGCATTGATCTTACGCGCAACACCCACATCGGGGACCTGCTGGGCGAGCATCTCGGCAAAGACCTCGCCGGGCAGCTTGGGCTTCTTGTCCAACAG
>DSDB01000430.1 GCA_011057845.1 Phycisphaerales bacterium
ATCTGTTCGACCCGGACCTCGTCGCCGGGCGAGGCTTCGACGGTGATGGCGCCCATGCGGTGTTCACGGATGGCGGCGTCCAGGTCGGCCGCCGGGGCGACAGAAATTGACGCAAACAGGACAACAGCGTAAATGACGATGTTCGAGTGGATCATTGGGAGGGTTCCTCAGTCAATCTCTTCCCACTGTTCGCGCGAGACACCAGCCTGGCGCAGGATGCGGGCATTATGCAGCAGTCTCTTTCTTCACTGTCAGCTTGATTCCGGCGATGTCGGGTAGCGACAGGTGCTGGTAGATCCTGAAGAGGACCCAGTCTTCAAGGGTTTGCTGAAGTTCGACCCTGCATTGTTCCAGGGTCGCAGCATTCGCGTAGACACCCTGGCAAGCCGTGATTTGGCCGTAGTAGGAGCTGTCGTCGGGCAGGATTTCGTATTGGGCCTGGCTCATGGCCGCATGGAGATAATCTGTGAGCATACAGCAGCCTCCTGTTGTCTTGTGCCGGATTACGGATTACGCCTGGACGGCCAGCACAGTCTATCGGGTGGACAATAGCACGTCAAGACGGGTTGGGGCGCCAAAAAAATGGTGGGGCTGGCGGCAAAAAATGCTTGCACTGGGCAGACGATCGGGTAGAATACATATTCTATGGGTCATCAGCGTATAATTCGTTGCCCGCACGAGACCTTCCTGGGTCTATTGACGCTGCTGCTGCGCCGCTAGGCGCGGAACGACTCTCACCCTATCTCTGACCCCTCATTTTTCTTCAAAATCGTGGAAAATGCGCCTCTGGTGGGGCATAATCAGCCGACTACCGGACCGCAACAAATGGAGATACAGTTATGCCAGGCGAACGCGTATTGATATTCGACACAACGCTGCGAGACGGCGAGCAATCGCCGGGGGCCTCTTTATCCATCACGGAGAAGCTGGAGATCGCCCAGCAACTCAAGGCCCTGGGGGTGGATGTCATCGAGGCGGGATTCCCCGTCTCGTCGCCGGCGCAGTTCGAGGCGACGCGGCGGGTGGCCGAGGAGGTGCAGGGGCCAACCATCGCGGGGCTCGCACGGGCCAATGAAGGCGATATCGAGGCGGTGGCCCGGGCGATTGAACCTGCCACGAACAAGCGAATCCACACGTTCATCGCCACCTCGCCGATTCACATGAAGCACAAGCTCAAGAAGGGCCCCGACGAGGTGCTCAGGATGGCGGTCCGGGCGGTCGCTCTGGCCCGGAGCTTCGTTTCGGACGTGGAGTTCTCGCCGGAGGACGCCTGCCGCAGCGAGATGCCGTTCCTCATAGAGGTGCTCAATGCGGCCGTCGAGGCCGGCGCCACGACACTCAACATCCCGGACACCGTGGGCTATATCCTGCCTTATGAGTACGGGCAGATCATCGCCCGGATCAAGGCCGAGGTCAAAGGCGTGGACAAGTGTGTCATCAGTACGCATTGCCACAACGACCTTGGGATGGCGGTGGCCAATTCGCTGACGGGGGTCCGCAACGGGGCCCGCCAGGTGGAGTGCTCCGTGAACGGCCTGGGCGAGCGGGCGGGCAACGCCGCCCTCGAAGAGGTGGTCATGGCGATTCACACGCGGGCGGACTTCTTCGGCCACGGCGATGCCAGGATCGTCCTGCCCAACATCCATACGAAGGAGATTCATCGGACCAGCCAGCTTGTCTCGCGGCTGACGGGGTTTGTGATCCAGCCCAACAAAGCCATTGTCGGGGCCAATGCCTTTGCGCATGAGTCCGGGGTGCATGTCGATGGAATGCTCAAGTCGCGGCAGACCTATGAGATTATGACGCCGGAGACGATCGGCCTGAGCGGTTCGCGGATGGTCTTGGGCCGCCACACCGGACGCCACGGCTTCGCGGATCGGTGCAAGCAGCTTGGTTTCGACCTGAAGGCCGGCGAACTGGAGCAGGCCTACAACCGCTTCGTGGAGGTCGCTGACAAAAAGAAAGAGGTGTTCGACGAGGATATCGCCGCGATTATCAACGATGAGATTCACGTCGTCGAGAAGGTCTACGAGATGGCGTACCTGCACGTGGCCTGCGGAACGGGAACCCTGCCGACGGCCAGCGTGCGGATGAAGATCGGCGACGAGACGGTCCAGGCGGCCGCCTGCGGGGATGGTCCGGTGGATGCGGCCTACGAGGCGATCCGCGAGGCCACGGGGCTTTCGCCGAAGGTCGAGAGTTATTCGATCCGCGCCGTGACCGGCGGCAAGGACGCCCTGGGCGAGGCGACGGTCAGGATTACCGAGAACGGCCGCGTTTTCACCGGCCGCGGCGTCTCGACGGACATCATCGAAGCCAGCGCCAAGGCATATGTCGATGCGATAAACCGCATGGTCGCGGCCAGAGAAAAGGGAGCAGGGCCGGAAATAAAGGCGGAACTTTAGAAGACATCCAAAACCGAAATGCAAAACGGCAAGGGATTGTTATGGTGCGATGCCAAAAACCTAAAAGAGAAGATGCGTCGCTAGCGACTGTCGCCGATAGACTGGTCGTTGCGGCAAGAGAGATACTGCAAGAAGCCAAGACAGAAGAAGACCTCAAAATAAAGTTTGAGAGAGTGCTTGGGCCATTGGTCGAAAACGCCGGCATCGTCTTTGAGGAGCGTTATGAGCGCGGCAGCGCAGCAGCCAAAACAGTGTTGAAAGGGAAACGACCTGATGCTCTGCATGGCCAGGTAGTAGTTGAGTATGAAGCGCCTGACTCATTCAAGTCACACACTGCCGTAGAACATGCTTATGGACAGTTGACAGAGTACGTAAGCGCAGAGGCAAAGGCGGCCAGGAAAGAAGACGTCGCAGGGCCTGTAGGCATCGTTGGCGTCGGCTTTGATGGAAGCAGTGTGTTTTTCGTGCGATGCAGAAATAAGGGTCCAACCGCGAAAGAAAAAGCCGGCGGGTTCGCGTTTGTGATGGACGGCCCGTATATGTTTGGGCCGGAGAGTGCTTTGACGTTTGTCACATATTTGCGGGCATTGGCACGTCTCGCCCTCACGGCTGAGAACTTAGCGGACAAATTCGGACCGAAAGCGGGCGTGGCAAGGGAGGCGGTGGGAGCGTTCGCCGATGCGATGGCAAACTGGCCCACACAACGGGCAAAGGTGTTTTTTCAGGAATGGCAGCGACTGTTCGGGATTGTTTATGGAGAGCAGTTTGGGGGAGGGTCAGACAAAAAGACGGCAGCATTGGCGGAGACTTATGGCCTGTCGATAGAGAGTGACTTTCAGACGATGTTGTTCTGTGTGCATACATACTTTGCGCTGCTGATGAAGCTGATAGCGGCAGAGTTGGTTTCAATCAGTGAAGGCACCTTCGGGAGGTCATTCAGCAGTGCATTGGCGCATTCGTCCAAAGAAGATTTATTGAAGCAACTGACGGATGTCGAGGAAGGCGGGATATACAGCAAGCGAGGGATAAGCAATTTTCTGGAAGGCGACTTCTTCAGGTGGTATCTGGAGGCATTTGATTCACCACGGCTGCTGGATGCCATTCGGAGTATCACGAGAGTTCTTTCGGAATTTGAACCGGCGACGGCGACCATTGAGCCGGAGGTAACACACGACCTTTTGAAGAGATTGTATCAATATCTTGTACCGGACGCAGTCCGCCATCACCTGGGCGAATATTACACACCGGACTGGCTCGCAGAATTAGTTCTGGATGAAGCGGGATATGGAGGCGATACGAAAAAACGCGTACTTGACCCAGCCTGCGGGTCGGGAACCTTTCTGGTATTGGTAATACAGCGGGCCAGAGAATTCGGAGCGAAGAGAAATGAGCCGGTAGTGGAAACCACCAGAAGGATTTTGGCAAATGTGTGGGGATTTGACTTAAACCCGCTTGCTGTGCTTGCAGCAAGGACAAATTATCTTTTTGCGATGGGTAAACTGGCGGACAGACTTGGGGCATTTGAGATTCCGGTGTATCTTGCGGATTCGGTCCTGTGGCCGAAGCGAACGGGGCAAATGATGCTCATCGGCAATGGAGCCGTGGAGATTACGACATCGGTGGGGACGTTCTTCGTGCCGAAGATCTGGGTGGAGCAACACGGCTTTCTTATGAAGCGCGCGGCGCCGATTGTCGAAGAAACGGCTCGGATGAAGTGGGACGTGCCCGAGGCGATGGCGCGATTCAAGAAAGAAGGACTGGTGTATCCGCCCCATGAGAACGTCGTGGCGGACTTCTACGAGCACATTCTCGAACTTGAAAGAGACGGCAAGAACGGGATATGGGCGAGATTCTTGAAGAACGTGTTCGCTCCAATGACGGCCGAGCGGTTTGACTACGTGGTGGGCAATCCGCCGTGGATCCGGTGGGGGTATCTGTCGAGCGAGTACCGGCAGGCCACGATGGAGATGTGGCAGGAGTACGGTCTGTTCTCATTGAAAGGGCACGCCGCGAGGCTGGGCGGCGGCGAGAAGGATTTCTCGATGCTCTTCACGTATGCCGCGGCCGACCACTATCTTGCCGGCAGTGGAACCCTCGGGTTTCTTATTACGCAGGAGGTCTTCAAGTCCAAAGGGGCCGGAGAGGGCTTTCGCAAGTTCCGTCTTGGAGACCGGGAGACGCTCAAGGTCGTCAAGGCGCACGATCTGGCCTCGGTCCAGCCGTTTGAGAAGGCGGCGAACAAGACGGCCGCGATTATCCTGAAGAAGCGCGGACACACGCAGTATCCCGTGCCCTATACGGTCTGGACAAGAAAGAAAGGCATTGGCCGCGTGCCGACCAACTTGAAGCTCAAGGCCGCCAAGAAACTGCTGGACAGACAGGTGCTCTCGGCCACGCCGATTGGCAAGATCAACGGCTCATGGCAGACCGTTCGCAAGGGCGACGGCCGTCTGCGGCATATCGAGGGCGAGAATGCGTACAAGGCGCGTAGAGGCGCCAGCACAGAGCCGTATGGTGTCTTCTGGCTTGATGTCAGAGAGATTCTGTCGACGGGGAATCTGATCGTCCGCAACCTGGTTGAGAAGGGCAAGCGCCGGATCAGACAGGTCGAGGTGCGGATCGAGCCGGACCTGGTCTACCCGGCGGTTCGAGGAGCCGACATAAAACGCTGGGTGGCCCACCCGGAGATTCACGTCCTGATGGTCCAGGACCCGCAGCGCAGCGAGCCGTATTCAGAGAAGATGATGAAGGAGAACTGGCCGTATACATTCAACTACCTGACGCAATTCAGGAAGGTGCTCTTATCGCGCGGGTCGAGAACGGTCAGAGAACTGGCCGAACGGACCGAGTTCTATGCCATGTTTGGGATAGGCCCATATACCGTGGCTCGCTACAAGGTGGTCTGGAAGCGGATGGCGGGCGATCTGGTGGCGGCCGTGATAGGGCGGCACAAGACGCCATTCGGCTGGAAGATGATTGTGCCGACCGACACGACGTCTCTGTTTGCGACGGATCGGCAAGATGAGGCGCACTACCTCTGCGCGATTCTGAATTCATCGCCCGTGCGGGATTTCGTCAAATCGTACTCCTCCGCGGGCCGGGGGTTCGGCGCGCCCTCTGTGATGGAGCACGTGGGGATACCGACGTTTGACGGCAAGAACAAGAATCACGGACGGCTGAGCGAACTGTCCCGGGAGTTGCACCGGTTGCGTGCGGACGACAAAGAAGTGGAGACAGGCAAGATGGAAAAGGCGGTGGATGATGCTGTGTGGGCGTTGTTTGAAGGCAGGAACAGGTAGGAAAGAACAGGGCCGATTATGGGAATGACGATTACGGAAAAGATACTGGCTCGCTCGGCCGCAGTAGGTTCGGTTGTGCCGGGGCAGCTTGTGGATGCGAAGGTGGACGTGGTGCTCTGCCACGACGTGACCACGCCGCCGGCGATTTCGATGCTGGTCGAGCGCGGGATCGACAAGGTGTTCGATCCGGAGAAAATCGTGGTGACGCCCGACCATTTTCAGCCGGGCAAGGACATCAAGAGCGCGGAACTGCACAAGCGGCTGCACGAGTGGGCGATACGGCACAAGATCAGGCATTATTACCCGATCGGAAGAGCCGGGGTCTGTCATGCGATCCTGCCGGAGCAGGGGCACGTGCGGCCGGGCGAGGTGATCGTCGGGGCCGATTCGCACACGTGTACGCACGGGGCGCTGGCGGCGTTCAGCACGGGCATCGGCTCAACGGACCTGGCGGCGGCCATTGCCACGGGCGAGTTGTGGTTTCGCGTGCCCGAATCGATGAGATTCGTGCTCAATGGCTCGCTGGGGCACGGGGTCTACAGTAAGGACGTTGTCCTGGCGGTGATCGCGCGGATCGGCACGGATGGGGCGCTGTACCGCGCGATGGAGTTCGTCGGGCCGGCCCTGACGGATATGTCGATGGAGGCGCGGATGACCATCACGAATATGGCGATTGAGGCCGGGGCCAAGAGCGGCATCATCGGATTCGACGATGTGACGCGGCGATACCTTAACGAGCATCTTCAGGATAAGACCGAATACACGGTGTTTGAGTCGGACGATGATGCCGCGTATGCAGCAGCCGAGACGTTCGACTGTTCCAGGCTGGAGCCAATGGTGGCATTACCCCACCTGCCCAGCGGCGGCGTGCCCATCGGTCAGTGCGCGGGGCTGGCGATGGACCAGGCGTATATCGGCAGTTGCACCAACGGCCGCATCGAGGACCTGCGGATCGCCGCTTCGATACTCAGGGGCCGGCAGGTGGCGATTCGCACGATTGTCGTGCCGGCGACGCCGGTGATCTGGAAGCAGGCCAAGGATGAAGGCCTGTTCGATGTATTCTACGACGCCGACTGCGTGATCTCGGCCCCGACGTGCGGGGCGTGCCTGGGCGGCTTCATGGGCGTGCTGGCGGCGGGTGAAAAGTGCGTCAGTACGACCAACCGCAACTTCGTCGGCCGAATGGGGCATCCGAAAAGCGAAGTCTATCTGGCAAGCCCGGCCACCGCGGCGGCAAGCGCGGTGGAAGGCAAACTGACGGACCCGAGGAAGTACATATAGTAGCAAGCATCAAATCCCAAATCCGAAATCCCAAACAAACTACAAATACCAATGACACAAATGTTCAAAACGGCTGTCGCCGGTGTCGGGCGCCAGTTTGAAGGACGGGTTGGAATGGGCAACGGAGCAAACAATAAGACTTACGACCTCGAGGAGCGGACTGAGATGTTTGCGAGAGCCGTGAGGGTTTTTGTCAAGCGACTGCCTGCTCGTCCAGCAGATCAGGAGGACGGACGTCAGTTGATACGGTCCTCGGGGTCCGTCGGCGCCAACTACCTTGAAGCCAACGAGGCACTCAGCAAAAAGGACTTCGTTTTCCGGATTAGGATTTGTGTCAAGGAGGCCAAGGAGAGCCGCTATTGGCTGCGATTGATTGATGTGTCGGATGAGATGGAGACAATGCGACAGCGGCTTGAGGCGGAGGCTCAGGAGTTGCTGAACATCTTCGGGGCGATTCTACGAAAGAGCGAGTAGTATTTTGAACATTGGGAAATTGGAGTTTGAGTATTGTTTGGGATTTGGATATTGGGTTTTGAGATTTCAGCAACGAGGATGTAGCGATGGCAAAAGCACATGTATACAAACGAGACCATATCAATACGGATGAGATCATTCCGGCGAGGTATTTGAATACGGATAACGAAGCCGAACTGGCCACGCATTGCATGGAGGACCTGGA
>DSDB01000540.1 GCA_011057845.1 Phycisphaerales bacterium
TAGACCTTAGACCTTAGACCATAGACTTACGACGCATGACGCACGACTCACAAGCCACGCGCCGGTACTCACGATGCCTTTGCTCGGCTGATCGTGTCCGCCAGTCGTTCGAGGCGTTGGAGGGTTCGGCGGATCTGGTAGTAGCTGCATCCCCACTGTCGGGCTATTCGGCGCATGGACCGGCCGGCGAGGAAGTAGTCGCCCACGAGGGTCCGCTCCCGCGGGGTGAACAGGTCACGATGCCGCAGCAGCAGCAATACGCGCTCGTCGCAGAGGCGCTCGCTGAGCCGCCGGACGCGACGACTGACGGCCGCCTCGCTGACACGCGCCAGTTGAGCCATCTGTCGAAACGTCGCCCCGTTCTCCAGGTGCATCGTCATCAGCGTCCGGTCCAGTCCGTCGAGCAGCTCCAGACGCTGCCGCAACAGATGCACGTGTTCAGCTCGTAGTCTGCGGTTGGCCCTTGCGTTGTCGGCCAATCCCCCTTTCGCACCAAGTTCCATCCTGCCTGCCTCGCCATATCCATGGGCCGGTCCATATTCCTGGGCCTCCGGGCGCGCAGCATCTCCACAAGGCGCTCCGGGAGGCCTCCGCGGAAAGGGCCGACCGCCGGTCCGGCCCAACCGACCCAACCCTTTCGGACGACTCCACTGTCGTCTGTGTTAGATTTACATCCAACACACGCATATTTTATATGATTACCTAACAAGGTCAAGGAAATTCTTCGTGGTTTTTGAAGAAAGTCGTGCCCCCGGTAGAAAACCCCTCTCTCGGCACTGAAAACGCTGTTTTATGGGTGCATCCACACGGGATGGAAGCCCGCCGAGCGTTCTTCGGAAGGACCCGTTTTGGGTTCTGGCTTGTGGCTTTGATCTTGCAGCATGAGGTACAAATCGCTACCTTGATTCGAAGAATCAGCGGTCCCGGGCGTATAGGCCGTTAATCGGCGATGTGTGTGCGTCGCCGGGGCGGATTGACGGGGCCGCGATACGTTTTCCGGGAAGACCGACCATGAGACCGCGAACGCGAGATATGCTGCGAAGAACCCTGCCCCTGGCCGTCCTGGCGGGCCTGTGCATGACCGTCGCCCGCGGGGCCCAGCCGCCCCAGCGCCAAACGCCGACCGGTGTCGAGGCCCATCTGAATATCGCGTACATCCCGAACGGCCACGAGCGCCACAAGCTGGATGTCTTCACGCCCACGGCGATAAGAACGAGATCGAGCGGTGCGCCGCGGCCGTGTGGGAGGCCCGCAAGCGCCTCGGCCGCCAGGGCTTCTGCGGCGCCCCGATTGATGATCTGCTCAGGCACATCGCCGACCGATTGCCCGCCATCCGGCAGGCCGCGGGCGTCGAGTGCCTGATCTCCAAGTGGGATGCCGAGGCCCTCGCCAAGTACCCAAACGCCCGGACCGTGGACGTGACCGACCTGCTCGTCGACGCCTTCGAGCCCAACGACCGCCAACGCGCCCACGCCGCAAGTATCCGCACGGTCGCCCCCGTCCCCATCGAACAATTCGAGGCCGAAATGCGACGACAGGGCCACTAAGCCCGTGGCGCTTCCATGCGTTGCCATGTGCCGGTTACCGTCCTACCGCTGCTTGTCGTAGTGCTCGACCTTGTGGCGGACGATCTCGCCCTCGACCATGTAGATGACATCCTCGGCGATATTGGTGGCGTGGTCGGCGATGCGTTCGAGGTGCCGCGAGACGCTCAGCATGTGGATCAGGCAATCCGCCTGGTCCGGGTGGGCGACAATCGCCTGCTGCACTTTGATATACACCTCGCGGTTGAGCGCATCGACCCCGTCGTCGCGCTCGCAGACCTCGTAGGCCAGCGGCGGACTGAGGTTCACCAGGGCGTCGAGGCTCTTCTTGAGCATCTCGCGGGCCTCGCCGGCCATGACGTTGAAGTCGAACGCCAGAGCGGCCGGCGGGCGGGTCACCAGGTACGCAACCCGTTCGGCGATGTTCACCGCCAGGTCGCCGATGCGTTCGAGGTCGTTGTTGATCTTGAGCACGGCGACAATGAACCGCAGGTCCATGGCCACCGGCTGATGCAGCGCCAGGGTCTTGAGGCACGACTCCTCGACGTCGACCTCGGCCTGGTCGATCCTGACGTCGCCTTCAATCACCGTCCGGGCCAGCTTCTCATCGCGATTGGCCAGCGCCAGCACCGACTCGTAGACTCTCTGCTCCACCATCGCCCCGACGTGCAGGATCTTCTGCTTGAGACTGTCGATTTCTCGTAATAGGTGTAGAACCATAGGTCATGTCCTTTGTCCTGTAACCGCACCATAACTGCAAGCTGAAAACTGCAAACCCAAAGCCACAGATCAAAACTCAAAGCCCGCGCCGCCCTGCCGCATGCCCCGGAGTCGGGGTTTTGCGTGTTGGTTTTCCACTTTGCCCTTTGCGTCTTGCGTTTCTCATGGGCATCCGGCGGTCAACCGCCGACTATTGACGGCTTGCCCGCCGCCACCGATCTTGTCTCTTGCACTTTTTGATTCTTGATATGTAGTTTTGATGCTTGCTTTTTGATATTTGATATTCTATCCGTATCGGCCGCCGATGTACTCCTTCGTCCGGTTGTCCTTGGGGGCCTGGAAGATACGGGCCGTCTCGCCGTACTCGACCAGCTCGCCCAGCAGCATGAACGCCGTGTTTTTCGAGACCCGCGCCGCCTGGGCCATGTTGTGCGTCACAATCAATATGGTGTAGTCCCTGACCAGCTCCTCCATCAACTCCTCGATGTGGCTGGTGGCGATCGGATCCAGGGCCGAGCAGGGTTCATCCATCAGGATGATCCGCGGCCGCACGGCCGCCAGCCGCGCGATGCACAGCCGCTGTTGCTGCTCCGGCGAGAGGTCCAGCGCCGGCTCGTGGAGGCGGTCCTTCAGCTCATCCCACAGATGCACCGACTGGAGGGACTGCTCCACGATGCCGTTGAGTTCCTCGGGGCGGCTCTCGCCGTGCACCCGCGGCCCATAGGCCACGTTGTCGAAGATGGACAGTGGAAACGGCGTCGGATGCTGGAAGACCATCCCGGCCGTCTTGCGAAGCTGCGTCAGGTCCGTGTCCGGGGCGTAGATGTCGCGGCCCTCGACCAGGATCCGCCCCTCGACCCGCGCTCCGAGGATGGTGTCGTTCATCCGGTTGAAACACCGCACCAGCGTCGATTTGCCGCAGCCGGACGGCCCGATGATCGCCGTGATCGTCCTGGCCTCCACGGACATCGTCACGTCCTTGAGCGCATGGAACTTGCGGTAGTAGAGGTTCAGGTTCCTGGTCTGGAGTGGATAGCTCTTGTCCATGCGGCAACGGTCAAATAGACGAGGTTGTATGAGCCACAGATTTCACAGATTGCACCGATTATCCGAACTTGCCCGTGATGTAGTCCGACGTCCGGGGGTCATCGGGCCTGGTGAACAGCTTCTCCGTCGCGCCGCACTCGATCATCTCGCCCATCAGGAAGAACGCCGTGCGGTCGCCGACACGGGCCGCCTGGGCCGTTACATTGGTCACGAGAATAATCGTGTAGCGGCTCTTGAGTTCGACCAGCGCCTCCTCGATCTTGCGCGTCGAGATGGGGTCCAGGCCCGAACACGGCTCATCCAGGAGCAGAACCTCGGGTTCGAGGGCCATCGCCCGCGCCAGGCACAGCCGTTGCTGCTGGCCGCCCGACAGGTTCCGGGCCGACTCGTGCAGGCGGTCTTTGACCTCATCCCAGAGATACGCCGCCTTGAGGCTCTCCTCGACCAGGGCGCTGAGCCGCCGCTTGCCGCGGATACCCCGCATTCGCGGCCCCAGGGCCAGGTTGTTGAAGATGCTCTTGGGCAGCGCCACCGGCATGGCGAAGACCATGCCCAGCCGCCGGCGCAGTTCCGATACATCCACGCCCTTGCCGAACAGGTCCGCCCCATCCAGAAGCACCTGTCCTTCGTACCGCACGTTGGGAATAGCGTCGTTCATGCGGTTCAGGCAACGCAGGAAGGTCGTCTTGCCGCTGCGGGCCGGCCCGATGATCGTGAATATCTCGTGCGGCCGGATGTCGAGGTTGATTCGGCGCAGGGCCGTCTGCGTCCCGTAACTGAAGCTGAAGTCCCGGGCCGAGATCTTAACGGTCTGTTCTTGTGTATCGGTCACGAGTGCAACTGTAAACTCAAAGCCGAAAGCCCAAAGCCACAGCCCAAAACCCAAAATCCGCCCTGCGGCGGCTTGGGGTTTTGAGTGTTGGTTTTGGGTTTTTCGTTTTCACTTTTGGGCCGCCTATGAGACTCTTCTGAGGAACCGCCGCATCAGATAGTACGCCGTGAAGTTCACGCTCAGAATCGCGATCAGCAGCGTCGCGGCCGAGCCGTAGGCCATGTCGCTGGCGCCGGTCTCGCGGACCAGCAGATAGAAGTGAATCGCCAGCGTGCGGCCGGAATCGAAGACCGACTGCGGCGTCCGAAGCGACGTGCCGGCCGTGAAGATCACCGACGCCGTCTCGCCCACGCACTTGCCGATGGCCAGAATAATGCCCGTCATCACGCCCGGCAGCGCACAGGGCAGCACGACGCGGGTGACGCTCTGCCACTTCGTCCCGCCGGCGGCGAAGGCCACCTCGCGGTAGGACTGCGGCACCGCCCGGATGGCCTCCTCGCTGGAGCGGATGATGAACGGCAGGATCATCAGGCTCACCGTCAGCCCGCCGGACAGCAGCGACCAGCTCAGATGGAGGAACTTCACGAAGAAACTGAAGCCGAACAGCCCCAGCACAATCGACGGAATCCCCGCCAGGCAGTCAATCCCGAACCGGATGACCTTCGTCGCCCAGCCCTCGGCCCGGTACTCCGTCAGATAGATCGCCGAGCCCAGTCCCAGGGGTATCGACACCGCCAGGCTGATCACGGTGATGTAAATCGAGCTGACGATAAACGGAAAGACACCGCCCTCGCGCCCCATCGAACGGGGTTGGCCGAACAGGAACTTCAGGTCGATCACGGCGACGCCCTTGACGATCACGTACCCGACAATCGACACGAGCGTCAGAATCACCACGGCGGCGATCCCGCGCAGCGCCATTTTGGCGATGAATTCCTTCGTTTTCGGATGGACTCGCGTCATTGCCTGGCCACCCGCTTTCGGGTCACGTAGCGCGTCAGGGTATTGAGCATCATGATCATCACCAGCAGAACAACGCCCGTGGCGAACAGCGCCTGACGATGGTCGCCCGTGGCGTACCCCATCTCCAGGGCGATATTGCCGGTCAACGTGCGCACGGAGTCCAGCGGCGAGTTCGGCATCACCACGGCATTGCCCACGACCATGATGACGGCCATTGTCTCGCCGATGGCGTTGGCCATCCCCAGGATGACCCCGGCCAAGATGCCGGAGCGGGCCGCCTTGAGCGTCACCATCGTGGTCGTCTGCCACTGCGTGGCTCCCAGCGCCAGCGAGCCGTCACGGTAGACCTTGGGCACCGCCTGCAGGGCGTCGACGCTGATGCCCACGATGACCGGCAGCACCATGATCCCCAGCACGAACGACGCCGTGACGATATTGAAACCGTGGCCGTCACCGCCGAAGTGCTCCCGCATGAACGGCACGATAAACAGCACGCCGATAAACCCATACACGACCGAGGGAATGGCGAACAGCAGTTCGATGCTCGGCTTGATGATCGCCACCGCCCGCTTGGAGGCGAACTCGCTCAGATACACCGCGCAGCCCACGCCCAGCGGCACCGCCACGACCAGCGTGCCGACCGCCACCGTAATCGAGCCGACGATCATCGCCAGGATGCCGAACTTGCCCTCCAGCGGCAGCCACTCGCTCGACCCGATGAACTTCCAGACGCCGACGCGCAGCATGACCGGCAGTCCCTCGACGAAGATGAAGACGCCGATGACGAAAAGGGCCGTGATCGAAAACGACGCGATCGCGAACAGAATCGGGCTGACCACTCGGTCGCGCGTCAGGTTCATTGCTTGCTCGGGCTCAGCAGCCCCTCCGCCTTGAGCACTTTCTGGCCGTCGGCGCTGAGTACGAAATCGATGAATTTCTGCGTTTCGCCTTCCGGCGCGCCTTTGACCAGGAACAGGAACGGCCGCATCACTTTGTACGCGCCGCTTTCCAGATGCTCTTCCGTCGGCGCCTCGCCGTCCACCGCCAGGGCCTTAACCTTCGCATTGACCAGCGCCACCGAGACATAGCCGATGGCGTTCGGACTGGTCGCCACCGCCTCGCGGATCGAGCCATTGGAGTCCTGCACCAGGGCCCGCGGGCTGATCCGGGTCTTGCCCATGACAATCTCCTCGAAGGCGCCGCGCGTGCCGGAGCCTTCTTCCCGCGTCACCATTGCGATGTCGGCGTCCGCCCCGCCGACCTGGCGCCAGTGGGTGATCTTGCCGGCGTAAATATCACGGACCTGATCGCTTGTCAGCTCGTCGATCGTGTTGCCCGGATGGACGATGACCGCGATGCCGTCGCGGGCGATCTCAATCCGCGTCAGGCCCTCCTTCTCTTCCGGGCGAAGTTCACGACTGCTGGTGCCGATATCGCAAATGCCGTCCTTGGCCGAGACGACGCCCACCGTGGAGCCGCCGGCCTGCACGTCCACCACGATATCCGGCCGCACATCCCGGTACGCCTCCGCCAGCAGCTCGGCGAACGGGAATACCGACGTTGAACCCACGATCCGCAGTGTTCGCCCCTGCGATGGGCGCTTGCCGCACCCGGACAACCCAAGCCCCACCGCCGTCAGGGACAACACCACCATCAGCAGTCTGTGCCATCGTGCCTTCATCTTCAATGCCTTTCTATTGGACCTTGCTTGTGCCTCTCAGTAGAAACACGCCCCGCCGCAACGGCGGGCAGTTAAACCAACACAAGAAGAGTATGGCACTACGATTAGAACTCTGTGACGCCTGTGTTAGAATCGTGTTAAGTTGCGCCCTGCGCTCATCACCCCGAAAACACCTTCTCGTTGCTTCAAACGGCCTCTTACAGGCCGCGCCCCTTATTGCACCATCTGCATCGGCGTTTGTCAAGTACACGCAGGACCGCTGAAGAAATCCAAAACACAAAGCCCAAAGCGCAAAAACACGGCCCGGAGCCTCAAACCCTGCTCCGGAGTGGCGCATCCCTTCGCGCAGCGAAGGGATGGGGCCGTGTCGAGGGCAACACGTAGCATGGGCATCCTGCCCATGCAGCATCGGCAGGATACCCATGCCACAACCACGGCTTGGGCGCAAAAATAAGGACCGGCGCACGGCCGGTCCCACATGAATTGTAAGGAAAAACGTATGCCTGAATCAGGCCCGACGTCGGCGCCCGATCAGGATCAGCGATCCCAGACCCAGCAGACCCAGTGTCGCCGGCTCCGGCACGCCTATCTCCGTCAGCACAAAATCGACATCCGCGACGCCCTGCGGATTGAGCACCAGTTCGATGCTCGTGGCCGCCGAAAGCACCGACGGGTTCGAGAACGCCGAGAACAGCGCCTGATATGTCATCGGCACGGCGCTATCGAGAATCAAGCCGGAATAGACCGATGTGTTCGACCCATCGCTGACCACAATAGACAGGCCCGTCGTCTGCGGCCCGCCGCCGTCGATCCGCCCGAAGTTCAGATACAGGTAGCTGCCCATCGCCA
>DSDB01000647.1 GCA_011057845.1 Phycisphaerales bacterium
AAGGTTCTGCGCGTTGCTTCGAATTAATCCACATGCTCCACCGCTTGTGTGAGCCCCCGTCAATTCCTTTGAGTTTTAGCCTTGCGACCGTACTCCCCAGGCGGCCTACTTAACACTTTTGCTTCGGCCGTGCCGGTGTCAGAACCGCCACAACCTAGTAGGCATCGTTTACGGCGTGGACTACCGGGGTATCTAATCCCGTTCGCTACCCACGCTTTCGTGTCTCAGCGTCAGAACAAGCCCAGTGCGCCGTCTTCACCACCGGCGTTCCTCTTGATATCTACGCATTCCACCGCTCCACCAAGAGTTCCACGCACCCTTACTTGCCTCAAGAAAAGCAGTTCGTCAAGCCATTCCTCGGTTGAGCCGAGGGATTTCACAAAACGCTTACTCTTCCGCCTACACACGCTTTAAGCCCAGTGATACCGAACAACGCTAGCCACCTTCGTCTTACCGCGGCTGCTGGCACGAAGTTAGCCGTGACTTCCTCTGGGGTAGATCAATACACCGGAGTGTACTTTCGTATCCCTGACAGCGGTTTACATCCCGAAGGACTTCTTCCCGCACGCGGCGTCGCTGCGTCAGGCTTTCGCCCATTGCGCAAGATTCGTTACTGCAGCCCTCCGTGGAGGTCCGGGCAGTGTCTCAGTCCCGATGTGGCGGGCCAACCTCTAAGTCCCGCTACCCGTCGTTGCCTTGGTGAGCCGTTACCTCACCAACAAGCTGATAGGAGATAGGCTGCTCCCAGGCCGATAAATCTTTGATCACCGATCCATCAACCGGTGATATCATCCGGTATTACCGCCCCTTTCGGTAGCTTACCCGAAGGTAAGCGACGCTATCCCGAAGCCTGGGGTACATTACCTATCCATTACGCACCCTTTCGCCACTAACTATCCCTTAGATTACTCTGTAGAATAGTCCGTTCGACTTGCATGTCTTAACCACGCCGCCAGCGTTCGTTCTGAGCCAGGATCAAACCCTTCAGTTTGATTCGTCGAAACCGTCCGTAGACGGTCATCGTCGGCATAAGGCTCAACACTTCTGGCATACGCACCGAAAGTGCTGAAAAAACTACTTCATTTTTAAGCAGACCACGGAAAGCGTATCTTCCGCGGCCGCTGCACTTCCGCTGCAAGCATAACTGTTCACTTGTCAAAGAGCTTAGACAAACACAGCCCAGCACCCTCTGTATACAGGTGGCTGAGCCATCACTGTCGGCTATTCTACGGATAATACGCAGAGCGTCAACAGGATAAATGGAAAAAATGAAAATTTTTTCTCTTGGCCGCTCTTGGCCCTGTAAACACAGACTTCTGGTTCTTTCCTATACGGTTCCGACGTGCGTTATGTTCACACATCCCGATCCCGGTGGGGGCCGGGCGGTTGCACCCGGCCGGATGCGGGCATATCATTGTGGCATGGTCAAGACAGAGAAAATCGAGGTTCACACCAGGGGCGGCTGCCAGGTCATTGACATCACCGATGCCGTCTGCCGAGCCGTCAAGTCCGCCGGGCTGGCCGACGGAACCATCACCGTCTTCAACATCGGTTCGACGGCGGCGATTACCACGACCGAGTTCGAGCCCGGCCTGGCCAACCATGACCTTGAGGCGGCCTTCGAGCGGATCGCCCCGAAGAACAGCCGCTACGAGCATGAGCAGACCTGGCACGACGACAACGGCCATTCCCACGTACGGGCATCGTTGCTTGGGCCGAGCCTGACCGTTCCAGTCGTCGCCGGTAAGCCTACACTAGGCACTTGGCAGCAGATTATCCTGGTGGAATTCGACACCCGCCCCAGGAACCGCACTATCGTCTGTCAGATGATAGGCCAATACGCCTCGTAGGCCGGCGAGCTGGACCCTTTTGGCCTGGAGCAGGGTGCCGGAAACACAGAAAACGCATTTTTCAGCCGACCAACGAGGTTTTCCGCTGAGTTTCGTCTTGACGCAAGCCGATTAGGTGCATAGTATCTCGTTGGATGGCTAGGAGTGGATAGTCGGCTCTCTTTTTAGGGGCGAAACGCACCATGAATCTCGCGAGAATGGACCTGTTTGTGCCGGTGGCGATGCTGCTAGCGGGCCTTTTTACGGGCGGATGCGAGGAATCCAGGCGTTCCCCCAGCACCGTTACAACGCTGACCCCGATCACCGAGCTGGGGCCGACCATCGGTTCTCTGGCGCAGGTTCTCGCCCCGGAGACCATCAAGGTCGAGGGCTATGGGCTGGTAGGGGGGCTCAATGGGACCGGCTCCGAGCAGTGCCCGACGCAGATTCGTCGCTATCTGACGCAGCACATCGCCAGCCAATCCCCCGGGCGCACCGTTGATGTGCAACGGATCCTCTCAAGCATGAATACGGCGGTCGTCCGGCTCGATGCGGTCATGCCCGCCTCGCCCTCGCCCGGCGAGACCTTCGACCTGAGGGTTACGGCCCTTGAAAGCACCCAGACGACCTCTCTTGAGGGCGGCTGGCTGTACAGCGCCGAACTCTACATGCAGGGAGCCTTTGGACTGGGCACCGAGGTGCTGGCCAAGGCCCAGGGACCGGTCTTCATCGACGCCTTGGACGCTACGGCGGTTCGCAAACGCCATGGATTTGTCCTGGGAGGGGGCAGCACCCTCAAGGGGTACAAGATCGGCGTGGCCCTACCCAAGGATGATTACCGGCTGTCCAGCGCCATCCGAAACCGCCTCAATGAGCGATACGGCTTCGACACGGCCAAGGCCGTCTCCCCGAAACTCATCGAAGTGGCCATCCCCGCCCGCTACAAGGCGAGAAAGCAGCGTTTCGTGGAGATGGTGCGGGCCACCTATATGACCGAAACGGCGGATCTGGCCCGCGAGAGGGTCAGGACCTTCGTCCGCGAACTGGCCACCGCCGAGGACAAGGCTCGCAGTGAGATTGCCTTGGAGGCCATCGGAACGCCGGTCCTGGAGAGACTGCCTACCCTCTTGAACTCTTCGGATGAGGCGGTTCGCCTGCGCACGGCCCGAGTCCTGCTGAATGTGGGCAGCCAGGCGGGATTGGCGCCGCTACGGGAAATCGCCCTGAACCGTGATAGCCCGTACCGCCTCGTGGCGCTCGATGCGGTCGGACATGCCGCCTCCCGCACTGATGCGGCCGCTCTGGCTTCACGGCTGGTCGGTGAGCCGGACGCCAACGTAAGGTTGGCCGCCTATCGACTGCTCAGTCGGTTGCAGGACCCCTCGATCACAAGGGCCAGGGTCGGCCGCAGTTTCCACCTCGAGCAGATCGCTGTCGGGCCGCCCATGGTCTATGCCTCCCGCAGCGGGGCGGCCAAGATTGTGCTCTTGGGAGCCCCACTGGTATGTCGGGACAACATCTTTGTGGAATCCGCCGACGGAGGCATCATGATTGACGCGCCCGTGGGCCAGCGTTATGTCTCCATAATCCGCCAGATTCCCGGACGTGTGGGTTCGGCGGCGAGGTTGCGAAGTTCCTTTAATCTGGCGGATATCATCCGGGTCCTCTGCGAGGACCCGGCTCAGGACGGAAAGGAAGGCCCCGGAGGATTGGGCGTCTCATACGCCGACGCGATCGCGTTGCTTGAGCGGATGTGCGACAGCGGCGCCGTGGCGGCTTCCTTTGTGGCCGGTCCGATGCCGAAAACCGGCGAATAATCAAGAATTCTCGGACCTTTGGCCGATAGAAACAGCGGTGATCGGGCCCGGAGTGTACGCCTTGCCGCGACCTGCGGACCCGTGTTTTCTTTGACGAACAACTGGAACGACGGATGAGACTCAAGAAGATCATTGTGAACGGATTCAAGAGCTTCGCCGACAAGACGGAGTTCGATTTTGACGTCCAGGTTACGGCCATCGTGGGCCCTAACGGGTGCGGCAAGAGCAACGTGGTCGACGCGGTCAAGTGGGTCCTCGGGGAGCAGAGCGTCAAGAGCCTTCGCAGCGGCAACATGGCCGACGTCATCTTCGGCGGCAGCAGCAGCCGCAAGCCCCTGGGCTCGGCCGAGGTGACGCTGGTGATGTCCAACGAGAACGGGACGCAGCAGGGGCGATTGTCGATGGAGACCGAGGAGGTCGCCGTGACCCGCCGGATCTTCCGAAGCGGCGAGAGCGAGTACCGCATCAACAATAAGCTCTGCCGCCTCAAGGACATACGCGAACTGTTCATGGACACGGGCGTCGGGACGAAGGCCTATTCCATCATCGAGCAGGGGCAGATCGACCGTATTCTCAGCGCCTCCAAACAGGACCGTCGTATCCTGTTTGAAGAGGCCGCCGGCATCAGCAAGTACAAGGCCCACAAGAAGGAGGCCATGCGCAAGCTCGAACGCACCGAGCAGAACCTCCTGCGGCTGGCCGACATCCTGGGCGAAGTGACCAAGCGGCTTCGCAGCGTCAAGCTCGCCGCCGGCAAGGCCCGCAATTACCTGGCCTACACCGAGCGCCTCAAGCAACTGCAGGTCAATTATTCGTTGGTTGAGTACGGCAAGAACCAGACCCTGTTGGAAGAGAAGGGCCGGGTCTTAGGCGAGGTCGAGGAACAGTTCGCCCGGATTGCCTCCGAAGTCGGCCGCAACGACGCCCTTGTCAGCCGCCTCGGCAGCGAGATCATCGATACGGAGCATCGGCTCAATGAGGCCGGCAACGCCCTGGTCTCGGTGCAGAGCAAGATTGAACAGCAACTCCAACAAATCGATTTTCTGCGGAGCCGCATGGAGGAACTCGGCCGCCGCGGGGATGCCGAGCGCGAGCGTATCGACCAGCTCGACCGCCAGCAGAATAGCTTCGAGGTCGAGTTGGAGCAGAACCAGGCCGAACTGGCCGCATGTGAGGCCATGCTGGCGGAGAAATCCGACCAAGTCCGCCGATTCGAGGCGACTATCCAGGAGATTAACGGCCAGTGCGCCTCGCTCGAAGCGGAACTGGACGACGAGAAGTCCGGCATCATCGACATTGTCCGCCGCACCGCCCAGCTTCACAACGAGATACAGAGCATCGGCGTCTATCGAAGCAATCTATCGAATCAGAAGGAGCGTCTGGCCGGCCGGGCCCAGACCGCCAAGGCCGAACTGGAGAATCTGCTGACCCAGCGGGCTCAGCACCAGGCGCGACTGGCCGACATCGAGAAGGTCCTGCTGGAACTCCAGGAGAGCCTCGACGCAAAAAAGACCCGGGCCGAACAGGCGGAAGCCGCTATTGAGGCCGACAGGAAGCGGCTGGCCAATAACAAGGAGGCCCGCAGCGCCCTGACCGGCGAACTGAAGGTGCTGGCCGACATGGAGCGTCGATACGAGGGTCTGACCGCGGGCGTCAAGAGCATCCTGCAGGGGCAGGCCGGCGACAACGGGCTCGATTACGTCCAGGGTATCCTTGCCGACATCGTCGAGGCCGATATCGACCATGCGTCCGCCGTGGAAGCGGCCCTGGAAGGCCGCACCGACTCGCTCGTCGTCAGCGATATCGAGGCCCTCATGGCCGACCGACGGACCATTGACCGGCTTCAGGGTCGCGTGGAGTTTCTCGACGTCAACGCCGCCGAGCCGTTTACCGACGACGCCGACCTGTCCGGCTTCGAGCAAATCAAGGGCCGGGCCGTTCAGTTCGTGCGGTTCGAACCCCAGTATGGGCCGCTTGTCTGGTCGCTGATGGGCAAGACGCTGGTGGTCGAGTCGCTTGAGGCCGCGGCGCAGTTGTCGAATCGCCTGGGCGGCCGTTACCGTTTTGTGACGCGGGAAGGGGAGTTCATCGGGTCCAACGGGGTCCTGAGGCTGGGGCCGCTGGGCAAGACCACCGGCCTGATCTCCCGCAAAAGCCGCATGCGCCAGTTGCAGGAGGCCATCGACCACATCGCATCCGAGATCGCCGACACCGAGGGCCGCATCGAGCGGGGCCTCCAGACCAGGGACCACTTGGCCAGGGTCTGCAAGGACCTCCGCACCGCCGTCTACGAGGCCAACACCGAGAAGATGCAGACCGGCTCGAAGCTCGCCGCCATCGAGGACAACGTCCGCCGTCTCAAGCAGGAGGAGCCACTGATCGCCGGCGAAATCGACCAGCTGGCCACGCAGATCGCCGAATCCGTCCAGCGGGAATACGACTCCAAGCAGAAGCTCGAAGAACTTGAAGCCGTCAACAACGAACGTCAGAGCCGGATCGAGGAACTCGAAGCCCAGCTCGATGAACGGCGGCAACAGCAGCAGACTCACGCCGCCGACCTGACCGACCTGCGGATCGCCCTGGGCCGGGCCCGCGAACAGAGCAAGGCCCTCAACCAGATCATCGCCGGGCTCCAGAACCAGATACAAAACAACACCCGCGCCGGGCAGAACGCCCGCCGCGAGATCGCCGGTTGCACCGAGCAATTGGCGGCCGCCCAGAGCGATATCCTGCGGTGCGAGGCGGCCGTGTCCGAGTTGTTCGTCGCCAAGGAGGGCCGCCAGGATGAGAACCGCCTGCTTCGCGAGCGGATTGAGCAGTTGCTGGCCGAACAGCATCAGGCCGAGCAGGAAATCCGTGCCCGCCGCCAGGAGAAAGACGAGATCGACCGCCGCATCGGCGACCTGCGGGTCGAACTGGGCCAGCTTCAGGTCAAGCAACAGGACCTCGTCGAGCGCGTCCGCGAGGAGCTGCAGATCGACCTGGCCGAGGCCTACAAGACCCACACCGAGCAATCCACCGACTGGGAACAGGCCAAACAGGAGATCGTGGACCTGCGTCAGAAGATCGAGCGGTTGGGCAACGTCAACCTCGACGCCATCGAGGAGCAGGACGCCCTTGAGGAGCGCAACAACTTCCTCTCGACCCAGTTGGACGACCTCAACACGAGCAAGGGCCAGTTGCAGCAGTTGATTAACCGTCTCAACAAGCAGAGCCGCGACAAGTTCCAGCAGACCTTCGACGAAATCCGGGCGAATTTTCAGGAGATCTTCCGAAAGCTCTTCGGCGGCGGCAAGGCCGACATTCTGCTGGAGGAGGCCGAAGACATCCTCGACGCCGGCATCGAGATCATCGCCAAGCCCCCCGGCAAGGAGACCCGCAGCATCTCGCTGCTCAGCGGCGGCGAGAAATCCATGACCGCGCTGGCCCTGATGTTCAGCGTCTTCAAGAGCAAGCCGTCGCCGTTCTGCTTCCTCGACGAGGTCGATGCCGCCCTGGATGAGGCCAACAACGAACGGTTCAACCAGATTCTGCGGGAATTCCAGACCGAATCGCAGTTCATCGTCATCACGCACTCCAAACGCACGATGAGCATCTGTGACGTGCTGTTCGGCGTGACCATGCAGGTCCGCGGCGTCAGCAAGAAGATCAGCGTCCGCTTCGACGAATACAGCCCCGAAGAAGAGCCCGCCGCCGCCTGAAAAGTGGCACGGGCATCCCATTCACTTCACTCAGGACAGGCCTGCCCGCGGTCAAACGTACAGGCTGCGGCGAACCGCACATTGTCACCCCAGTCCCGGCGCACGTTGCCACGCTGATCGCCCAACCCCTGTTACGGCGAGCGCCTAATCCCTGTCATGCTGAGCGAAGCGAAGCATCTCGCCCGCGAATCGAGATGACGCAACGAATACGCCGCGCCGCAGAGCACGTAACTTGTTACAGATGCGGATCAATCCAACGGCCTCCGGCTTG
>DSDB01000250.1 GCA_011057845.1 Phycisphaerales bacterium
ATCTCGCCGTCGGCGTCGTTGGCGTCGGCCAGTGCCGTCTCGTCATCCATATCGTTGGCGTCCGCCAGAACCGGCGCGTTGGCGTCGACCGCGGCCATATTGCCGTCGGCCGGTCCCGTGCGAGCGACGACGCCCGCGAAGACCGCATTGCCGTCCGGCATCAGCACAAAGCCGCTTACATCCTCGGGCTCGACGGCGACGACAGGCTGGTTGGGGCCGGCCGGCCGCTCAGCGACGATGGGCTGGTTCGGCGCCGCCGGCTGATTTGACTCGCGAACAACACCCGCCAGCTCATTTGGCTCCTGCGGCGCCGGCAGGTCGAAACCCACCTTCCACACGATCAACACCGAAGCCACACCCACAAGAACCCACAATAAACTTCTAGACCGTTTCAATGGAGTCACCTCTTTTCATCGAACACCCCGCGACCTGCATGCCGCGGGCTTACTTCACTTGCACTTGCGAATTATCTCCACTGGCCTTACTTGCTGCTTCCATTCGTTCCTGGCGTTGCTTGGCTAATTGCGCCTGCTGCACATCCTGCTCGCGGGAGACGCGGGCCTGCGCCTCCAGGGCCAGCCGCCGCGACTCGGCAAGCCGAGCCCGCACATCCTGGCGGAAATGCTCGCGGTCGGCCTCGCTCATATTGGCCCACTTCTCGCGAAGCTCTGCTTTGTCTTCGCGGTCAAGCGGCGCAACGGCCGTCGCGGGTCCTGCATCCGGCGCCGCTGCCGGCGCTGTCATCGGAGCATCCACCGCTGCATTACGGTCGGCCCCCAGAGGGATTACGAAGCCAACGACGATCACCGTCAGCAACGCCGCCGCGCCAACCGCACCCCACACTGCATACACGTTCTTACCCACAGTCATATACCTCCCAAATCATGGATTCATGCCGGGCCCGCCGTCGCCCTGCTGACGCATCGCCTCAAACCGTTCGCGGGCCTGTGTTCTGTACTGTTCACGCTCTTCTTCGGTCATATCCTGCCATCTGGCCCTCAGCGCCTCGGCCTCGGCCGCGTCCATGCCGCCGAACACGAACTCATCGCCGCCACGGCGACCGCCGGCAGCGCCGAACCCGCCAAAGCCGCCAAAGCCACCGCCCGTAAGCTGGGCGATCTCCTCGCGGGCCTTGGCCTGCTCCTCCTCCGTCATGTCCTCCATGGCGGCCCGAAGTTCATCGACGCGGGCCTGGACCTCGGGCGACAACTGCGGACGCTCCCTGCGCATGCCTCCGCGAGCCGTTCGGTCCCCACCCATGCGGTTTCGCATCTGGTCGCGAAACGCGGCACGTTCCTCTTCGGTCATGTTCTCCCACTGTCCTCGCATCGCTTCACGGTCGCCGCCGAATGGCATGCCTGTGCCGTCAGCACCGCCGAAGCCGCCGCGACCGCCACGGTCGGCCCGGTCAAAACCTCGCTCGCCGCCCACCGGACGATCCGGCGCCGGCTGAGACGCCACGGGCGCCGGCGCGGGTGTCTCGACCACCGGCGTCTCGGCCGGTTTGGTCGCCCCTTCACGCATATGTCGTATGCCCAATCCCAGCCCCAGGGAACCCAGCAGGATAACGCCCGCCACCGCCGCCGTCATTTTTGTGCTCATTTCTTTCATGGCTCACACCTAAAAAAAAGTCCGTTCTTCCTAACGTCCACCACGACCACCGCCCCCCCCTGCACCACCACCTCGACCGCCGAAACCGCCGCCCATTCCACCCATTCCGCCTGGACCTCCGCGAGCGCCTCCGACTTGCGACCGCATCTGCTCGCGGAATGCCATTCGTTCGGCTTCGCTCATCCCCGTCCAGCGCTCCCGCATATCCCCGCCGGCCTCGAATCGAACGCGCATGTCGCCGCCCAACTCGACCCTACCCGCGGCGCCTCCCTGCTCACGCGAAACCTCCGTCCGCTGGGGCCCGCTACTCGTGGAGCTGGCCTCCGTTCGAGCAGGAGCACCGCGGGGCCCCCCCCGGCCGGGCCGGTCCTCGCCCCAGCCCTGCCCGCCGGTTATGGGCGAGAAGACCTTCGTCTGGCCATCCCATTCAATCGTCACCTGCGTCGGCTCGATCTTCACGATCCTCGCATCCGCTATCCGGTCGCCCAGCTTGTACCACCGATCCCCAATCAATGCCTCGCCGCCCAGAATCCCGGCCACTTCCTTGACGGGGTGTTGCTTCGCCGGCTGCGGCGAGAACAGATTACGGCTTTTCAGGGCGCCGGCCACCTCTTTGACCTTGCCCAGGCGCGTCCGCGTGTCGTTGGGGTCCAGCCTGCCCTGCTCGATGGCGGTGGCGATCGTCTGGCCGGCCTCGGCCTGCGCCACGTAGTAGCCGCTGACCTTCAGCAGGATCAGCACCCCCAGCCCTACCGACGCGGCAATACAAACCAGCGAGGCCCATTCTTCATATTTCTTCAGAAAGTCCAGCTTCATAAACCGAGCCCTTATTTCACAAAGGTAGAAACCACCAGGTCCATATCCACTTCCTGCCGGTTCTTCGCATCCACGCGAATCCGCAGCTCCTCGACGGCCACCAGGTACGGGTTCTCCGGCAGCGCCGCCAGCAGGTCCATCGCCTGCGTGAACCGGCAGCGCGCGGTGCACTTGATCCGCAACAGCCGGTATACCCCCTCCTTCTTCGTCCCCGACAGAATATCCAGCGGGTTGCTCCGGATACCCAGCCGCTTGATCTGCTCGTTCAGCTTGTCGCGGAACAGGAACTTCTGCAATTCCTCTTCCTGAGGCATCTCGAACACCGGAACGGCGCCGAGCAGGGCGGTCTGCCGGCGAGGTTCAACGCGAATCGCATCGAGTTTCCGCTCTACGACGGCCATATCCCCCTTCGCCTGTTTCCACGTCTCATACCAGGTGGAGGCGAAGATGAATACCACGATCAGAACCGCCCCGATCGCGCCCAGCTTCAGCGCCCGTTTATCACGTTCGGTAATCTTTAGCTTGCCCAACATAGTCGTCTTTGCCGATTTTATCTCTTCTTGCCGAAGTTCTTGTAATTCATCGCCATCGTGAACTTGATCTGTCCGCCCCCGCGTCCGCCTGCATCCGCGCGGCCGTCGCCCCCACCCGGACCCGGCGCCGGCGTCTGACCCTGCGGACCGCCCTGCTGCGCCGAACCCTGGGCCGCCGTGGTTGAACGCACCGTCGAGGTGCTTTGAATCTCGACGCCCGTGAAGACCTTCCTGGCCAGCAGATTTTTCTGGAATTCGTAGATCTGGTCGTTGTTCTGCGCCTGGCCGGTAACCGTCACCGGCGAACCCCGCTTGTAACTGATGCTGTCAAGGACGACGCCCCGCGGCCCGCTGGCGTTGATCTCCGTCATCATCTCCAGCACATCCGGCCGCAGTTGCGCCACCTGCTTGAGCACTTCCTGTCGCCTCTGCAGGTCATCCACCTTCGTGTCGCCGGCCACGGTCTCCATTCTCTCGGTCACCGCCGCCGGGCTGCGCAGATCGACCACGTAGGCGACCACGAGAAACGCCGCCAGCATCACCGCTGCCGCCGCGCCCGTCACCTTCATCGACAACAACAGCGGCTGCTTCTTTTTTGGCGGCGTCGGCTGATACACCCGCTCAAAAATATTGAACCCTGCATCCCGACGATCCAGGGCAATCAGGGACAAGCCCAGCGCCACACGAAACGCATACACCTCCTCGGGGCTGAGTTTCGGCTGCCCTGTGAGCAGACCCTCCACCGGCTGGGCCACGGCCGCGTTCAACCCGCCCTGTCGAAGGCACTCGGCCACCGTTTCGTACCCGGTCGAGCCGTCTGAAAGCACGATAATCGGCAGCGTTTGGCCGTCCTTGCAGCCGAACAGTCCGATAATGCTCCACATGTCCTGCACAAACCGCTCGGCCTCGATGACCGTTTCATCGAGCACCGTCCAGGCGGCGAACTGGTTCATTCCGACGTCCAGGACCGCCGCATTGCTGAGTCGTCCGTCCTCCACCAGAGACGCCTGTGTGCTGTCCTTGAGTACGTTCAACACCAGGGCCGTCCGCTGATTGGCCCCGAACAACACCTGCCAGGCCCGCACCACCGCCTCGCTGTCCAACAGGATCTCGCTCGGCTGCAGGCTGCGTATCCGTCCGACAAAGTCGGTCAGTTGATCCCTTCTGGCGGCCGCCATCGCCACCAAAATCTGCCCGTTTGATGTCGGGCCCTTTCGCCACACCATCTCCATCTTGTCGCTGGGCAACGGCAGCCGCGTCTCGGCCTGCATCCGCACGATTGCGTCCAGCTCGTCGCCGCTGACCGCGGGCATGCTCATCCGGTAGAACGCCACCGACGCCCCATCGTATCCCAGCACCACCTTGCGGCGGTTTTCCTCGTCGCCCTCGACCGGCGGAATCGGCACGCCGCATTCACTTCCGAAGGACTCCCAGCTCTTTGTCGCTTCGCTGCTGTTCCGGGCCCAAAGCACTTCGTAGCCGGCGCCCTGGCGGCGCAGCTCAACGCCCCAGAACGCGCCGTCCACGCTCGCTATCGCCACCGTGGACTGTCTTCTTTCACTGTCAACCGTACCGTTGCTCATTAGTATCCTGTCCCCTGGTGCCAGTAGAGTATATTGGCCGGTGACGAACTCCTGTCGACCACCACCTCCGTCAGCCATCGGGCTCCATCGACGTTGCCCCGTTCGGCAACCGAGATGCAGTACAGGGAAAAAACATTCGAACTCGTTGTCAATTTCCCCGAAATCCTGTCAAACACATCCTGCTCAATCGCGCCGCCGTCGAGCAGTTCCGACACGTCGCTGAGCCCCTCTCCCATCTGGTCCCGGTAGTTTACGATGCTCCGGGCGGCCACATACGCATCTTCGTAGGTCACATCCGAAGCCCCCAGCAGCGCCGCCAGAACGATCTCCGAAGCCGTGTTCACGTTCACGGGTCCGCCCGATGTATCCGCGGTTGTCGTGCCGTCGGTCTGCCCCTGTTGGGCCGTCTGACCCTGCTGGCCCGTCACGGCGCCTTGCTGGCCCGTCAGGCCTTGCTGACCCGTCTGGCCGGCCCGACCCTGCTGGCCCGTCAGGGTTTGCTGGCCTGTCTGGCCGGCCCGACCCTGCTGGCCGCTCTGGGTCTGCTGGCCTGTCTGGTCGGCCCGACCCTGCTGGCCGCTCTGGGTCTGTTGGCCTGCCTGGTCGGCCCGACCCTGCTGGCCGCTCTGGGTTCGCTGGCCTGTCTGGTCGGCCCTGTTCCCGGCGCCGCCGCGAGGCTGTGAGCCTCCGGCCACAACGGACACCGTGGCCAGCATTTGCATGGGGGTGCCGCCAGCCCGGGCCTGCGTGCCGCCGGTGGTCGTGGTGGCGCCGCCTCCCTGGGGCGAGGTCGTTCCACCGCCGCTGCTGCCGGTATAGCACGTCAGGTATGCGATCCATCCCAGGTCCAGCTCATTGTCACCGTCATCGTTCGGCGGAGACATATCGCCGTCACGCTCGTTCAAGTCGAGCTTCCCGTTGAAGTTCGTGTCCTCGCCGTAGAGCAGTTCCTCCGTAATGTCCTTGACCAGCAGCAGTTCGCGGATGGTCTGGAACGGCCCGTTGCGGGGCTGATAGGGATAGGGCATCGTCGCGTAGTACCCGCTTTCAGCCCCAAAATCGCCCGGCGTGTCGTCGCTGTCGCGCCAGTCGATAATCGCGTCGGCAATGTCCTCCGTCATATTCGGCAGCATCAGCAACTGCTCCCGTGTCGCCGTGTTGACGTTCAGCTTGCTCGACTCATCCACGATCCGCACCGTGAACCGGCAGCCCTCGAGCGGAATGTCGTTGAGGTCGCCCGGATTGTTCGCCCACGGGTCCAGCATTCCGTCGATATCCGCCTCGTCCTCGGCAAGGATGGCCAGTCCTCGCTCGATTCCGGCTCGCCCGGCCCATCGACACCGAAGGTCCTCGACACGCGAGGTCATCATCTTCGTATCGATACGGCTGCTGCGGCCCGTTGTCGCCACAATCACCGTCAAGATGATCACCAGCCACAACACGCCGACGAGAACCATGCCCTTTTTCTTAACGAAGATTCGCATATCCGTTCACCTGCTATTGCCCGGCCGTCCCGGCGGTAATCGAACCGACCTCGCCCGACGCATCCGTACCCGTGTCTTCCTCCAGGCCGACCGAGCGGGCGATATTGACCATGAGCGTCTCTGTGATCGCCTGGCCGCCCTTCGTGGGCGCTTCGCCGATAAGGGTTATTTCGACCAGATCCGGCAGCTTCTCCATATCCTCCGGCCACTCCTCGGCCCAGATCTGCCCGTCATAATACCGCACCAGAAACAACTGTACGTTCTCGGCGATCGTCATCAGTACGCCGCCGGGCTCCAGGTCCGCCTGCGGGTTCGGCCATTGCTGCCGAACCAGAACCGAACGCTCCTGGTCCTGCTGGACGTAGTACGACACCTCATAAACCTCGCCTTCCGGCTGGTCGGAGCGAGCCTTGTTCCGGCAGAACGTCCGCAGGGTCAAGTAGCTCGTCCCCATATCCCCTTCCTGCACGAGCAGGCCCACCAGGCGTTGATCGCTCGCAGCGCCGAACTGCTGGATATTCACCACGTCGCGCCGCAGCATGTCCATGGCGTAGCGGACCTCCGAGGCCCTCGACACCACGCTGTCGACGGTCGCGGAGCTCGCCGAGATGGCTCGCAGGGACGCAATCGACACCATCGCGATGAAGGCCCCGATGGTGGAGGCCACCATCATCTCAGCCAGTGTAAAACCGTGATGTCGCCTGTTCATAGTCATTGTGTCGTGCCGGCGGCGCCGCCTCGCTGAATACTGCCGGTCTCACCGATGCTGCCGCCGCCGCTTTCTTCTTCATCGGGGTACGGATTGGCGCCGTTGAGCATGGTCTGCACCGTCACGCTGTACGGACGCCCCCCGTCAATCCAGCCGACCGTCAGCGACACCAGATACAGACCGTCAATGTCGAGGTACTGCGTGGTCACGGCCCAACTGTACGGCGGGTCGTAACCCTCGAATACACCCTGGGCCTGGCCCAGCTCGGCGAATTCATCAATGCCAATGTAGTCCACCATACACAACTGTTGCTCGGCCAGCAGGACGGCCGTTTCATACTGGCGGTTCTCCTTGGTGGAGCGAAGAGACTGCGTGCTGATCGCGGCAATCGTTACGACCGCCCCGCACAGAATCGTGCTGGCCGCGAGCGTCTCGGTCAGCGTGAAACCCGTCCTGTTGCCTTTACCATGCGTCATCTCAGCGGCTCTTCAAGGTCCACCACTTTGGGCTGTATCTGGTCGGCCGTGCCGAACACCGTCTCGACCCTGCCCGTCGCCGGGCTGATACTCACCGTGTAATGCGTTGTGCCTCCGTCGCCGAACTGCACGACCGCCATATCCGCCGTGCCGTTCGGATAGAACGATATCCCCGCCGTCTCGGTTGTAGTCGCGCCGCCGCCCGTTCCCGACACGTTGGCCGTGTCCAAGCCGACCGCGATCTGCTCAATGAACACGCTCGGGTGAATCTGAAACGGCTTGCAGTAGTAATTGCTGACGACCACCCGCACCGCCTCTTCCTGCTCGGCATCCCACTGGACCGTGGTCAAGGCGAAG
>DSDB01000167.1 GCA_011057845.1 Phycisphaerales bacterium
GTCTATACCTCCGACGCCGCGGGCAACAACCTGCACCTTATCGGCGATTGCATCCCGGCCGAGGGCGGCGGCGGCGAGCCCCAGCCCCCGGACTGCTGGTTCATCACCGAAGACCCCGCGGCCATCGCCGACCTCAACCCCGGCGCAACCAGTTACATCAAGCTCGTCTCCCACGACGTCGGCGACGATGACTGGCTGACGTTCAACGACATCGAAGTCATTGTCGAGTACATCCCGGACCCCGACAACGACACCATCGGCCGCTACACGCTCAAGTATGACCTCTCCGGCGTGGACACCACCGGGGACCTGGGCTCGGCCTACCTGAGACTTCACATCAGCGGCCCGGCCCCCGACGCCATCGGCGAGCTCTACCTCATCGACCCGATCCTCTCGGCCACGGACGGCGCCGCCGCCCTCCACGAGGCTGGCGCGCCGGCGGACACCCGGCTGATCAATCCCCTCAAGACGTTCTCGGCCGCGGCGGCCGGATATGTCAACCTTAACGTCAAAGCCGCCGTCCAGGAGGCCTTCGATCAGGGCAAGACCGCCATCGCCTTCCAGGTCCGCGAACGAAACCAGGATCAGCTTATTACCCTCAGTGCCGCCGGCTCGGCCGCTCCGCCGACACTCACCCTCTCGCAGACCCTCAAATCCGGCTGCCCCGGCCAGACGGAACCGGCCGGGCCCGATCCCAACAACGGCCCACGGCCGGTCGCCTATGACAGCCTTGTCGTCAAAGACGTCTCGGCCGATGCCTACAGCAAGTTCGATCACCCCGCCGTCGCTGTTATCGGAGCCGAATTCGCCGCCCAATATAGCACCGGCGACCTCGAACCCGAAAACGGCATCGGCGCCATCGGCGAAGATGCAGAGAAACTCTACGCATTTACCATCCCCGAGGGTATCGTCCGGAAGATCAGCGTCCGCCTCGAGAATTACCTCGTCATACATTTCAACGAGATCGTCCTGTCCGGCTGGTACGTCTACACCGCCGACGCCGCTGGCAACAACCTGCACCTTATCGGCGACTGTATCCCCGCTGAGGGCGGCGGCGGCGAGCCCCAGCCTCCGGACTGCTGGTTCATCACCGAGGACCCCGCGGCCATCGCCGACCTCAATCCCGGCGGGACCAGTTATATCAAGCTCGTCTCCCACGACGTCGGCGACGACGACTGGCTGACCTTCAACGACATCGAGGTCATTATCGAGTACGCCATTGACCCGAACAACGACAACGTCAGCCGATACTACCTGACCTACGACATCTCAACGCTGGCTCCCAACGCGCAGATCGACTCGGCGCACCTCAATGTCCGCGTCACAGAACCCGCCCCGTATGCCGTCGGCGCCGTGCACCTGGTCGATCCCTACACCGTCGCCACCGGCGCCCGGACGATCTTCAACGCCGCCGGGGCGAGCTACTCGTCGCTGGTCAACCCCATCAAGACCTTCGGCGCCGACGCCGTCGGCTCCAGAAAAATCAACGTCAAGCCCGCCGTCGAGGACGCCGTCGAAAGCGGCATCGGCACGATCGCGTTTCTTATCACCGAGAACAACGAGGACACCCTCTTCTCACTGGGTACCGCCGCCGGCCCCAATCCGCCCACGCTCGACATCTATCTCAAGTCCGGTGTCAGCGGCGGCCGCGTCCGCTGGACCATCCACCCCACAGTCAACGGGACCTACACCGTCCGCGTCCTGGCCGAGAACGACGTCGGCATTGTGGGACTATCCGACGCCAGGGTTATCACTGTCTTCGATCCCAACCTGCCCACTGTCCAGTCCGTCGAATGTCTGATCGGCGGCGCCTGGAAAAGCTGCTCCAATGCCGCCTATAACGACACCATCGTTGCCGTTCGCGTCGCCGCCTCCGACGCCCAGGGCATCCCCGACGTCAACCTGCGAATCACCAACGTCCCCGACAATCACGATTTCTATAACGGCCCGCTACCCTTCCAAAGCCCCTGGTTTACCCAGACCCTCAACCTTCACATCGCCGACTCCGGCCAGTGGCGCATCGAGGCCACCGCCACCGATTCCGACTCCAACACCGACACCAGGACCATCGAGTGGTTCATTCCCTGGGGTATCCTCAGCGCCAATATCGTCACCCCCGTAACCGATGTAACCGTCCCCAAGGGCGACTCCTTCAACGTGACCGCCGAAGTCCGCTGCCTGCAGGCCGAGTGCCCCGGCGTCACGGCCGCCCTGCGCCTCAATCCGCCCATCCCTATGGCCTATGACGACGGCTCGGCGGAAGACTATGGCGATCTCGGCTCGACCGACAGCTACATCGCCGTCAAGTTCACACCCGCCGCCTACCCCACGCAACTGCGCACCGCCCGCTTCTACGTCTGGGACCAGACCACCTACCCCTTTGAATTGAACGTCTGGAAGGATAACGGTTCCTCCGGCTACCCCGGCACGAAGCTCATCACCCCCTTCAACGTCGATCCCGTAACCACCTCGGCCGCCCGCGAGGTCGCCTGGTTCGACGTAGACCTGACCGCCCACAATATCATCATCAACAGCGGCAGCTTCTACATCGGCTGGCGGCAGATCGAATCCGGCAAGCTCAATCAGGTCGGTTTCGACAACACCGGGCCTTTGCACCGGCGAACCTATGGCTACCTGCCCGGCCTTGGCGGGTGGTTCAACCTCGACGACTACTGCCAGTATTGCTCCTGGCTGCCCAGCTTTTGCGAATTCTGCGGTAATATCATGATCCGCGCCATCACCGGTGAACCCGGCGCGTACTCCGGCGACCTGCCGCCGGCCCCGGCGCCGGCCCCGTTCTACACCGTCGAGGCCCACCCCGTACCGCTGCCGCACCTTGATGCGGGCGACGCCCAACAGGTCACATTTACCGTCCGCGCCGTCGGCGCGCCCGGCCAGTCCGCCCGCCTGAGTCTCCTGGCCCGCAACAACTACGCCTTCGATACCGACGACCATAACCGAGCCACCATCACCAGCCCGGTGAATGCCTGCAAGGCCGCCAACCTCGACGCCGTTGGCCTGGTCGACTTCAAGGATCTGGCCCTGCTCATCCAGAACTGGCTCAGCACCACACCTCCTCTGCCCGCCGACACCAACAACGACAACAAGGTCAACCCCCACGACCTCGCCAACCTCGCCAACTACTGGCTGGCCTCCTGCGACTGACCCGCCTCTTGCTCGTATCAATTGGTGTCAATCCATCCCGTGGCTCTTAACCTGTCAAAGGCGATTCTGATATGTTCATCCTTCATGATGAACCGCTTGCGGTCGGACCATTGATGCACAAGGGAAACCAACCGAGACAATTCCATTGCCTTCTCGTGCGTCGCAACCCAGTGGATGGTTGCAAGAAGCTCCATTCCATAGGGTGTTTCAAAGCCCTCGATCAGACGCTCCACCCTCTCCAGCCGCTCCTTTGTCGCCGGATGCTCCTCCAGGTACGACGCAGCCCGTTGATCGACCTCCGGACGCAACATGATGGTCTTATAGGGACTATCCTGGCCTTCTCCGAACCCGTCGATATAGTGGCCTTCCATCAGGATCAGTACGTGCCGTAGATTCTCCGCATACGGACCATAGGGCGCGGCCCGGTATTTGAGACGCAGGTTCTCGCCCGCAACCTGCATGAAATACATAAGCTTATGCACCTCCAGAAGAGTCACCGAATTGTCCAACATCGCTTCCAAGTACTTCTTAACAAGTATAATCAGAGAAGCACGGCCATGGGTCATGTTCGGATTCTTGGTGCGGTCAATCATGGCCTCCATCCTAGGAGTTCCCGCAGGTTCATAAACGTCCACTTGGACGTCCGTCAGCTTGCCCAAACGGCCTTCAATCGTAGATCGCACGGTGCTCCAGTCGAGTCCACCCAGTCCACAACCAAGCGGAGGAATGGAGATGGATCTGATGCCAAGCCTTCTAATCTCCTCGACAAGAGATTCCAATCCTTGCTGTATGTCCTCAATTCTGCTCTTGCCCTTCCAATGTCGCTTCGTAGGAAAGTTGATGATGTAGCGGGGGCCGCCGAGTGTGGGCAATCTGTATGTGAACACCATGCCGGGATGGAGTTGCTTGTCCTTGCAGATCTTTCGATACGCCTCATAATTATCGGGAAACGCCCTTCTGAACTGCAAAGCGATTCCCCGGCCCATAATTCCGACACAGTTCACCGTATTGACGAGAGCCTCGGTGTCCGCTTTCAGGATGTTGCCCCGTCTGATAGTGATCATGGACACTCCAACCCTTCTAGAAGTACCAGTTGCTCTTGATCTTGACGGCAGGCCTGTGATCTGCCCCTTCGAGCATGGATTCCACTTTATCATAGACGCCCTGCCCTTGCACTCCAATTCCCACGACCAGACTCCATGGGAAGAATTCATGAAAAAGGAACTCCGCCTGCTTGCCCTCCTTGATCTCCGAATCGCGAAAATCTCTGGCTCGGACGGCTTCCCAACTGATCTGGTCAAGATCGGACACATCCGCGTAAAACCGTGTGTAGCACGCTCCGGCATTGGTCGGCGAGAATGCCCACTTGATGCCGTTGGCATGGGCATACTCCAATGCAGCATCCAGTGGCGCCATAAGATGGACTATCTCCCCCTGCCCTTCTCTGTATGTCAGGTCCGGGTGATTTCCCCTGTGCAGCAGATACAGCATGACGGATCGCGGACAGAAATAGAAAGGCACATACTCACCGACATATGTGCCGGGATGGCAGTTTACCGCAAGACTGAGACGCCGCTGTTTGATCGCATCCATGCCGACATTCTTACCGCTCAATCGAAGCCTAGTCCTTTCCGCGTCGGAATATAGCCCACCACGCTGAATAATGCAGGGAAGGTTCTCAACATGCGTTATGTGGTAGATGGATGCTTTCAATGAGAGTCTCTCTATTCAACGGCTTGGTAGACCAGCCTCTTGAACTCCCCGTTGAGCTTCGACGGTCCGGCGGGGTGCAACTGGCCCATGCACACGCCCACGATATTCCTGGCCGGGTCCACGAAGAACGTCGTATACCAGAACCCGCCCCAGCCGTAGGAGCCCACGCAGCCCATCTCGGCCGCCGCGGGCGTGTCGCGGGCTACGCCAAAGCCCAGCCCGAAGCCCTCGCCGCCCTGCCAACGCTCGCCCACCTGGTCCGTCGTCATCATCGCCACCGTCTCGCCCTTGAGTATCCGCTTGCCGTCGAGCGTGCCGCCATTGGCCAGCATCTGCGCAAACCGCAGGTAGTCTCCCGCCGTCGAACACAGTCCCCCGCCGCCGGAGTAATACCGCCGCTCGCCCTCGTAAGGGTGAGCCGCCCCATAGACAAGCAAGCCCTCCGTGAGCGCCTCGTTGCCCAGCCGCTTCAAGCCCCCGCCCTCGGCCGGAGCATAAGCCACCGCCAGCCGATCCAGCTTGTCCTGCGGCACAAAGAAGAACGTATCGGTCATTCCCAGCGGCTTGAAGATCCGCCCCTCCATGAATTCCGCCAGCGTCTGCCCCGACGCCACCTCGACCACCCGCCCCAGCACGTCCACACTCAGGCTGTAGTGAAACTGCGACCCCGGCATGAACAACAGCGGTATCGCCCCCATCTTAGCCATCTTCTCACCCAGCAGCCCCTCTGCCGGCCCCACGCCGTGCCCAATCCCCGCCTCGTTGTACATCGGCCCGACCCCGGCGTCCCAGTGGTAGCCCAGCCCCGACGTATGCGTCAGCAGGTCGCGGATGGTGATCTCCCGCTCGGCCGCCACCGTCCCTCCGGTGGCCGTCAACACCTTGGGATTGGCAAACTCCGGGATATACTTCGATAGCGGGTCATCCAGGGCGATCTTGCCCTCATCGTACAGTATCATCACCGCCACGCTCGTAACCGGCTTGGTCATCGAGGCGATCCGAAAGATCGTATCGGCCGACATATCCACGGCGGCCTCGCGGTCGCGATGGCCCACGGCCTGCTCGTATACGACCTGCCCACCGACCGCGACCATCGCCACCGCCCCGGCCAGCTTGCTCTGCTCGACTTCCTCCTCCATCAACTGGGTAATGCGCCCCAGCCCCTCCGCCGACAACGAGACGTCCGGCTGAACCGGCGCCTGCTGGTCGCACCCCCACACCCCCGCCAACGATACAACCAGGACCCACCGGCACACCCACAACGATCCACACGTTCGCATGACAACGACCTCCAATTAGACCCAAGACCCAAGACCCAAGACCCAAGATACAAGATCCAAGACCCAAAACCCAGGACCCAGGACCCAGGACCCAGGACACAGCGTTCAGTTAATATCGGCGGCTGACGGCGTGTAAGCGGGCTTTGGCATTATATCCACTTGCTCTTCACCTCCGCGGCCCGTGCCGGTCTACTGCTGGTCTGGAAGCTGTACATCCGTGTCCTTGCCCGCCGCGGCCAGGGCCCGGTAGAAACACCAGCCCAGTCCCCCGACGATGATCAGGCACACCACGCCCACGATGGCGTAGCTGGTGCCGCTCAACTCATCGCGTATGACCACGGCATGTTCGGCCGGCTCAACACCCCGCGTTAATCCGACCAGAAAGACCGCCAGAAACGCGCTGACATCCATCGATGCGATAAGGCCGGCCCAGCGCACGGGCCACGACACCTGGCTTTCCCGCGTATCATGCCGCTCCATCAGGGTGTTGCTGACCAGCATGACCGCCGTGCCCGCGACGATCCCAACCCATGCAAGCGCGCTCCAGGCCCCCTCGAAGAGAGGCCTTCCCGCAAGGAACAGGACCGCCAGGCCCACGGACACGGCCAGCGCGTACCATCCTGTCCGCCCGCCCCGGCGGGGCAAGTGCGCCTCGGGCCGCACCGGCGACTCGACATCCGGCCGCCCCCGGACGATCGTCAGTATAACCGCCAGGACCGGAACCACCACGACGATGCCCATTCCGACGCAGTTATAAATGATCCAGGTTCCGTCGGCTGTGCGGAGGAACTGCTCGCGATTGAGGTCGTCGAAGAGCTGCCAGCAGAACAGCGTGCCCAGCACTACGGGAATGACCAGTCGCAGCAGGTACTCCCACCACTTGCCCAGCATCCAGTCGCTGCGGCTGTTGGCATGGCGGCGCAGGATGCCCACCCGCCACATCCATGACAGCAGGACGCACTCGAGCAGTCCCATGAACGCGATGCCCCAAGTGCCGTTGACCATGCCGTCCACGGTATCGACCCAGTTGAGGCCCCCTTCGGTGATGTAGACCAACCCGCAGCCGAAACCGATAACGCTGACGGCGACGAGCACGGTGTTCCGCTTCCAGCCCGTCTTATCCACGATACTGGCGACAATCGACTCGGTCAGAGAGAAACCCGAATCGATTCCCAGCGTCACCAGCGCGAAGAAGAAGACGAAGCTGAACCACGCCGAGTACGGCAACTGGGCCAGTGCGTAGGGAAACGCCACAAACGCCAGGGACGGTCCCTTCTCGGCAACCTGCTCGACCGGCACGGGGTGGCCGGCCTGCTGGGTTACAAAGGCCATGCCGCCCA
>DSDB01000566.1 GCA_011057845.1 Phycisphaerales bacterium
AAGGGGGCGTTTCTTCTCAACCAGGCCAGGATCGAGCCCGACGTCAACTTCCTCGGCATCGAGTGGGCCAACAAGTATTACCGCTGGGCCGTTGACCGCCTCGGCCGCTGGGCCATCGGCAACGTCCGCGTAATCCGCACCGACGCCGCCGATCTCGTCGCCCGCCGCATCCCCGACGAATCCGTGGACGCCTACCACATCTACTTCCCCGACCCGTGGCCCAAGAAACGCCACCACAAGCGCCGTTTCCTATGCCAGGCCAACCTGGACCACCTCTATCGGACCCTCAGAGCCACCGGGCGTATCTACATCGCCACCGACCACGCCGAGTATTTCCAGGCCATCGAGGAACTGGCCCGCGCCAACGCCCACCGCTTCACCCCCATCGACTTCAAGCGTCCCGCCGCCGCCGAATCCGGAGAACTCACCGGCACCAACTTCGAGCGCAAGTACCTCAAGGAAAACCGCCCCATCCACACCCTCGCCCTTCGCAAGAAGTGACCTCGGGTCCGCTACGGCGTCGTCAGTGTCCGGATCGCCTCGTACACCGCCGGGTCGTCGTCGGGTCCCTTGAAATCGAAGGGGAAGTGCTGGTTGACCTTGTCGTGCATGAAGCCCCAGGAGGCCCCGTTCCGGACGCTCACCCGCGCCGCCTCGGCCGCTTCCCGCCCGTATTTCTGGTCCTCGTTGCACACGATGGGCTTGCCATATTTCCGCAGCGCCTCGATCCGGGCCGGGATGTCCGCCGCCTTCGTGCCGTTGAAGTGAATCAGCAGGAAGTCGCTCGCATGGGCCACTTCATCCGGCAGCCTGCCGTCGCCCAGTCCGCTGGTGGAGACCGCCAAGCCCGGCAGCGTCCGCCCGGCCAGCCGGATCAATTCCGCCTGTCCGGCCGGCCTCCGCAGGATCGCGTGGTCGAAGCCGCCGTGATTGAATTCATTGGCGATCTCCACCACCACGTTCGTGAAGCCGCACGCCGCGATCCACCGCACCACGTTCACCACGCCCGCCCGCACCGCATCGGCATCCTTGAGTATCTGGTCCTGTCGCTGGTAGTAACAACCCAGAATGACAACGGCTCCGTTTCGGTCGCAGGCCTCAATGACCCGCCGGACGCGTCGCAGATAGTCTTCCCGCAGTGAGCCGTCCTCGTTGAACGCCGAGTTGACCGCCCCCTCATAGCCGGGAAATCCCCCTTGCAGATTCAGCGTGAACGCGAGCACCCCCTGGCTCACATACGCGGGGATCGCCGTGATGAATTCGTCGGTGTTGGCGTTCGGGTCAAAGTCGGTCCGCCCGCGGTCTTCGAAGACGGCGTTGACCATCCGGACATTCATGAGCAGCCCCTCTGCCGCAGAACCCGGATATGTGGGCCGGCCGTTCAGACGCCACCCAGTCCCCTCGATGGATACGCGAGTCCGTGTCGGGCCGGCCGCCCCCGATGCATCGCACGCCCCAGCCGCCCAGATCAGGCAGCACCCCATAAGAGCCCCCAGAGCCGCCGAACGCCTGCCTACTCCTGTCGTTTCATAATTCATAGCCGGTTCCATTACGAGTTTCTCCGTCGGTCAACACTTCGGTCATTCGGACTTGTTTCGTATTGCGTGTGTCGGTATTCGAGAATCACCCGCTCACTTTCCCATTTGCCGCAACAGGGCCGTCATCTTTTCGATATAGTACAGGTCTGCCTTGCACCATGGCTGATCCAATTTGCGTATCAGCGTCTGCCCATCCAACACCCTGCCGTCGGCGGCCGCCATGAACACCCCGCGCGCCAGATGCGGCGGCGAGATATAGTTCTCCCCGCCGATCATCCGCTCGCCGTATGCCTGATACCACAACGGCAGACCCGCCATCAAGTCCCGCACATGCCCATCCAGCGCCTCGCCCGCAAACACCCGCAGCATCACGGCCACCTCCGGCGTCAGCCCCACATACCGTGGGGCCTTCGCCTGGTGCAGCCCCTTGCTGGCGATCTTCGTCGGGCGTATCAGCCATCCATCGGCCCGCTCGTGATGCACCCGCTCGGTCACCATCGCCGCCAGCAATTCCCGCAGCCGCCCGGCCGACTCCGTTTGCCCGGATCGCTCCAGAATCCGAATCCCGCCCAGCACCCCCGCAATCCGCGTATTGAGCCGCTCGGCGTCATCGCTGGTCCCGGCATGGTCAAACCGAAACTCCCGCCCCGCAAATTCGTCGCAGACCCGCTTGATCGTTTCCATTTGCCCGATCACCGCCTTCCACCGCCCCGTATAGTGCGCATAAGCCCAAACCGCATAGAGGTCCTCAATCCCCCCGACGTACTTATCCGTTCCACGGGCGAAATCCGCCATCTCCGGCCCCGGATTGTATGGCTCCCGCCGCGCGCCGGCCCCATCAAAGACCGGCTTGGACAGCGGCATTCCCGCTTTGAACATCTCATCCAGCATCGCCACCGCCTTATCACGCGCCGCGTCGCTCAGATACGGCAGCGCCAGGGCCACAATCTGCATCGTCTCGGCCGTACGCCCGAAGTGCCGCTCCTGGCCGCTGATTCCCAGTTCCACTACAAACGGCGCCCAGGGTCCGCCCGTCGCCAGCTCCATCACGGCCGCATCCAGCCGCTCCTGTACTCGCGCCCCGGCGTCCGTCCGGGCCGCCTCCCGCGGCGCTTCAATGAACCTCGCAAGCTCGTCGGTACGGATAATACGCTTTTCCATGCCCTTATCGAAACTCCCGCCGCCGCGGCTGGCGACGTTGCCCCCGGCCACGCACGCCGGCAGGCAACTGGCGAACATGGCAGGGGGTTTGGCGCCCCCGCTGTCGGTCCGAGGCACATCCGGCCCCGCGATACACACCACCTGGGAGCCGACCACCCAGAACAGCCGCCCCTCGGCAACCGCCACAATCGACCGATCCGGCCCGTGCCACTCGTTCGGCATCCCCGTCAGATACCCCTCCATCGCCAGCTTGGCCGCCCCGTCGAACCCGCCCGGCACGGCCGCCGGCCCGAAGATCCCCCCGTAGGTGTCGCGCCCCTCCCAGATCGGTGTGACCTTCATCGTCCGCACGTTCAGGCTCCCCAGCGTCCCCTGGTGCGTGCAGATCAGCTCATCGCCCATCATCGACAGGGCCTGCGTCTCATCCCCGATCATGGCAATCGGATACCAGTTCCTGTGCTCGGGGCTCGTCGGCCAGGTGAAATCCAGCCGTCCGGTGGCCCGGTCGATCCGCCCCATGCAGTTGTACCGCCGCACCCCGCGCACGTAGTAGGTCAGGGCGCTGCGGCAGAACGTATAAAGTTCCCCGGTTTTCACATGGAACGTCGGCGCCGTCGGAGGGTTGTGCAGCCCGCACGTATAGAACACCGGCGCCGTCCACTCCTGCCACCCATCGTCCATCCGCAGTGCATAAAAGCACTTGTCATACGGATTCTCCTCCAGATGCCGCACGATCGCATCCTGCTCGGCCGCCTGCCGGCGCGGCGTCGGTTTCATGATCAGATCACCCCACTGATCCATCAGCACCTCATCCTCATCCGTCTTCTCGATGCCAAGCTGCGTCTGCTTGAGCAAATGGCCGTTCCTGTCCATCACCGTATGAAACGCATCGGCCGGGTTCGTCCGCACGATCGCCAGGCCCTTCCAGATGGTCGGCCCGTGGTCGCGCAAGGACAGCCCCGCCAGTTTCTCCGACTTCCACAGCACCGCCCCGGCCGGGCTGACGCAGTATACGTGCATATCCTCCGAGCCGAACACGATCCGCCCGCCATCCTCCGAGAAGCTCGCCGGCGTCAGGATCATCCCGGCCGTCTTCAGCATCCAGGCGGCCTTACCCGTCTCGACCGAGACCGCGTGAAACACGCCCGCCCGATCTCCGAAGTACACCTGCCGCCCGTCGCACGCCGGCGACACCCAAATCCCTGCCCCCGCCTCATATTTCCACACCAGAACCCCATCGGCCGCATTGACGCAGTAGAGATGCCCCGTATCAAACCCCTCATCGGCCCCAAAATAGAGCTTGCCATCGCCGTAGCAAGGTGAGGCCCCGACCGGCCCGGCCGCCTTGAACGTCCAGACCGTTTCCCCCGTCGCCACATCCAGCGCATACATATTGCCCGCGAATGTGCCGACAAAGCACCTGCCACCGGCCACAATCGCCTCTACCCGCGTCGCGATCATCTCCTCGTGGAAATCCCGATACCACTTGCGCTCATAGGGCCCGGCCACCACCTCCTCCGTATAGCCGCTGCGCTGATAATCCCTGTGCACCGTAGGCCACTGCCCACCCCAAACCCCGCCACACACCACAGCCGCCAGCACCGCACCCGTCACAACCCGTAAACGCCAACCATCCATACCGTCTCCTTGCACAACATAAAGAACCAGCACCTCCCCAATACATAGCATTTCCTCCATCGCCCCCGCAACTCCCGGTTCCTGCTCCGACGGTCGGCCGACCTTTACAGGATACCCGACATGAGAACGCATGCAAGAAGAACCGAACTACGAACCATAGGCGTCGGAAATCCTGGCACTTAGAATGGTCCTAAGCATGGGGTGCAGTCAGGGGCATGCACGGTGGGCTTGTGGATGCCGGACCAGGGCCCGGCATGGCATGGGGCAGTGGCGGGGTGGAATTCTTTCGTTGGTGGGGTTGAACCGGACGGCCGGGATGCTCGTATAATGCAGCGGCAAGGGGGTATGGTGCAATTTGGGTGAAAGTGAAAATTTTTTTGAAAATCCTGTTGACGGTTTGCCGACAGGGGTCTAGAATACAGTTCTTGAGGGTGTGGCTGACGTGGTTTTCAGCCTGTTGAAAGGTACAGGTTAGGTTTGAAGAAAACTCTCATAACCTGCGTATGGCTGCTATAGACGGTCTTCGGACAACGCACTTGGCGTGTCGAAGCCGCCTGCGAACCGAAGCAGCGGCTTTTTTTGTTGCTCTTTGTAAAGATCATAACTATAACCGACTGTATGGCCTGGCGAGCCCATCGCTCTCAGGTCCGATGGTATAGGCACAAGGGCTCGTAGCTCAGTTGGTTAGAGCGCACCCCTGATAAGGGTGAGGTCGGTAGTTCGAATCTACCCGGGCCCAATGCGGCTCGGGTTCGAGGCTCGGCCGACCACGGACCCCGGTTACCGCCGGTTCTGGAGTATCGGATCATGGGCAGTGCGATCCGGGGACGTAGCTCAATTGGGAGAGCGCCGGCTTTGCAAGCCGGAGGTTGCCGGTTCGAGCCCGGTCGTCTCCAATGGACGAATCGGTTCGCAAGGGCCGTTCGATATAAGGCTCTTTGACAAGTGAATATGTAGATGCGTGTGAATTCTTCCCATAGTTGTCTTTCCGGGAAGGATTCCTACAACAGCGCAATTAGGCAATTTTCCCAACCAATCAATCCAAGATTGATATGGTCAAGTTACTAAGGGTGTATGGGGGATGTCTAGGCGTCGAGAGGCGATGAAGGACGTGGTAGGCTGCGATAAGCCCGGGGCAGGTGCCGAACAACCGTTTATCCCGGGATGTCCGAATGGGGCAACCCGCCGTCACTGGGCAACCAGATGGCGGCATCTCCGGCTGAATGCATAGGCCGGATGAAGCGAACGCAGGGAACTGAAACATCTAAGTACCTGCAGGAAAGGAAATCAACCGAGACTCCGTCAGTAGCGGCGAGCGAAAGCGGAAGAGCCCAAACCAGGGGGCTTGCTCCCTGGGGTTGCGGGCGCCGACACACGCCGTGTGATGATTAGCGGAACGGTCTGGAAAGTCCGACCATAGACGGTGAAAGTCCCGTACGCGAAAATCTGATCACGGTGTCGGCGTACCAGAGTAGCACGGAGCTCGTGGAACTCCGTGTGAAGCTGGGGGGCCCACCCTCCAAGGCTAAGTACTACTCGACGACCGATAGTGGAAAGTAGGGCGACTGAACGATGAAAAGTACCCCTATTAGGGGAGTTAAAAGTACCTGAAACCATACACCTACAAGCGGTAGGAGCCCTATGCCCGCCTTCGGGCGGGAACGGGTGACTACGTGCCTTTTGCATAATGAGCCGGCGAGTTACCGTTTGCGGCAAGGTTAAGCACCTCAGGTGCGTAGCCGTAGCGAAAGCGAGTCTGAACAGGGCGAATTCAGTCGCAGGTGGTAGACGCGAAGCCAGGTGATCTACCCATGGCCAGGTTGAAGGGGATGTAAAAGTCCCTGGAGGACCGAACTCACTAGCGTTGAAAAGCTAGGGGATGAGCTGTGGGGAGGAGTAAAAGTCTAATCAAACCTGGAGATATCTCGTTCTCTCCGAAATAGCTTTTGGGCTAGCCTCGAGTGATACTTCACGGGGGTAGAGCTACTGAATGGGGATGGGGGGCCACCAGCCTACCCACCCCAACCAAACTCCGAATACCGTGAAGCGTATCTCGGGAGTCAGACTGCGGGGGATAACCTTCGTAGTCAAGAGGGAAACAACCCAGATCGCCAGCTAAGGTCCCAGAGTCTTGCTAAGTTCATAAGGAAGTCGGATTGCAGTGACAGCCAGGATGTTGGCTTAGAAGCAGCCACCATTTAAAAAGTGCGTAATAGCTTACTGGTCGAGCAGTTTGGCGCCGATAATGAACGGGAATAAGCAAGACACCGAAGCTGCGGGCTTGTGCCTCGGTTCGCCGGGGCGCGAGCGGTAGGAGAGCGTTGCTGACCGCGTCGAAGCCGTACGGAAACGAGCGGTGGAGCGTCAGCAAGTGATTATGCCGGCATGAGTAACGATAAAGCAGGTGAGAATCCTGCTCGCCGAAAGCCTAAGGTTTCCTGGGGAAGGTAAATCCGCCCAGGGTTAGTCGGACCCTTAGTCGAGGCTGAAAGGCGTAGACGATGGACAGCAGGTTAATATTCCTGCACTACGTACCGAAGGTTTGGACTCTGGGGGTGACGCGGTGTTCAAGGCTGGAAGCTGATTAGTCGTGGCTATTGTGCCCGAGGTGTCGCCGGTAGGCAAATCCGCCGGCGCCAAGACACCGAGGGACCGCGAGGGCCGATTTGATGCCCGAGCAGCCGGATACACCGCCGAGAAAAACCTCAAAGAGGACGACGGTGCGTATCCGTACTAAAACTGACACAGGTAGGCGAGGAGAATATCCTAAGGCGCTCGAGAGAACGGTCTTTAAGGAACTAGGCAATTTGACCCCGTAAGTTCGCGATAAGGGGTCCCTCCAGACGTGCTTATTTTCGAGTGAGCACGTGCTGAGGGCGCAGTGAAGTGGCTCTGGCGACTGTTTATCAAAAACACAGTTCTCTGCCAACACATAAAGTGGATGTATAGAGAATGACGCCTGCTCGGTGCCGGAAGGTTAAGAGGATGGGTTATCCCTTCGGGGAGAAGCTCCTAATTGAAGCCCCGGTAAACGGCGGCCGTAACTATGACGGTCCTAAGGTAGCGAAGTTCCTTGTCGGGTAAGTTCCGACGTGCATGAACGGCGTAACGACTGGAGCACTGTCTCAAAGACCGACTCGGTGAAATTGTAG
>DSDB01000466.1 GCA_011057845.1 Phycisphaerales bacterium
GGCCCGAAGAGCAATCCCGAACCAGCTTCGGGGCGCCTGGACCTTTGGAATCGCCCGCCGGCAATCCAACAAACGCCTGACTCCACCTTGACAGGGGCACCTGCGGATGCGGTAATAGCAGTCACATACAGCGGTCTGCCGCCAGTCGTAACATGGGCATCCTGCCAGTGGGAGAACAAACCCAATCCCGTAGCACGGGCATCCTGCCCGTGCACCGTGTCGTAGGCATCCCCCGTGGCGAGGGCATCCTGCCCTTGCGTCCCGTGGGCGTCCCGCCCGCCAGTCCCATGGGCGTCTTGCTCATGGCCCGGTGTGTGAAAAGTAGCACGGGCATCTTGCCCGTGGAACAGGGCCAATGGCAGGGCTATCCCGGCCCTGCAATCGGACGTTGTGCGTGCAGGGAGGTCTGATGACGTTGTGCGGGTCAATCTGTTGCTCGTTATCCTATCCAATCGAAAGGAGACTGCAATCAAGCACATCTGCGACTCCCCAAACGGAGCATCCGACTACACCGTAACCATAGCCATCCCGCGGATTTCCCCGCGCGATTAAGGGGGCCCGCAGGGTCCCTTCCTTCAAACGGGAATCGCCGGTTTTCCAGGCAACATCGATAAGACCGCAGGATACCTTCGATTGCTCATCGGCCTCTTTGCGTCTATACTGGACGGGCTTCGATTTGTTTGCAGTGGTTGAACGCAAGGTCGGGGCTGTGTGGTTCTCTTTCGTCTTCTTGCAGTGCAGGAGCAAAGAACGCGATGGCAAAGCTGTTCCTAAGTCATTCGTCGAAAGATAAGGAATTCTGTATTCAGCTTCGTGAGGACCTGATCAGAATGGGGCATACCCCGTGGTTAGACATGTACGACGTAAAGGTTGGGGACGATATCGTTGAGGGAATTGGCGCCGGTGTCACAGAGGCAGACTACGTAGTCTTGGTGCTCACGCCTGAGTCCGTTTCCTCCAGGTGGGTCAAAAAGGAATGGCACGCGAAGTTCTGGACAGAGATCGATGAAGGCAAGATAAGACTGTTGCCGGTCCTTTTGAAGGATTGCACGATTCCCAGTATGTTACAAACCAAGAAATACGCGGATTTTCGGCAAAGCTACGCGGTTGGATTTGCAGACTTGGTCGCTGCCATTCCTATTCTGCACACTCCACAAAGTGGGGTCAAGGGCCTGAAGCACGACGAGCAACTCATCCGCCATATCGAGATGTGCCAGGGACACCAGTTGCCGCTGGCTCAGTGTCTTTCTGGAGTACTTGCCTATGCTTCGCAGAAAGCGGATCAACGTTTGCTGGAGTTTTGCCGCTTGGAGTTGTCCGGGTATCGCCATTTGAAGGATCTGGCGCAGGAAGATATTGACAGATTGCAGATACAGCATCGGATGATAGAACTGTTCGTGTCGCCTTTCGCACAAGTCAATCTTCAGGCTATGCAATGGGGGCAGAATGCGTCAACCATAATCGATCACTTGCGACACAATAACAACTTCTACCTATGGAAGCTGATCATGCCGGAGCCAATCGGTGAACTGGAAAGCTTGGCGAGTCGATTAGGGCCTGACACCATTATGACAATTACGCGTCCTATGGCAGAGTTTATGCCAGAATCAGAGCACCCGAACGTGGTCGTGTATGGATACGCTGATCCTCACACTGTAACGGCTATTCTGAATGGAACGCGCACTCGGGTTACGAGTATGCTCATGGCGCACTTACCAGGGAAATTGGATCCTAGCAAGTCCGTTGAGCCAACATAGGTTCTGGGCGGTGCGCATGAAGAGGCGGTGGCTGTCTATGGCTATGTAGGACTGGATGGGGGCTTGCTGGCGTTGTGCCCGTGCGCCATCCCGGCTGGCCCGTCTCGACCTCAGACATAGAATGCATCGCCTGTTGTGAGAAAAGGGGTACTCCGCGGGCAGCGGATATGGTAAGCTGATTGTATGAAGGCATTTGAAAAGAATGGTCACGTCATCATCTGGGCCGACGCTATTGAGGTGTTGTCCTCGGAGGTTTCCGACAACTCGGTCGATCTCGTATTTGCAGACCCACCGTATAATATCGGCAAGAACTTCAACGGGCGCAAGGACCGATGGCCGTCGGATGAAGCATACCTGTCATGGTGCTACCGGTGGCTTGAACTGTGTATTAACAAACTCAAGCCCACAGGCAGTCTGTACGTAATGACTTCCACACAGAACATGCCCCACTTCGACATATTCTTGCGACGGCATCTGAGCATTATGTCGCGCATCGTTTGGGCATACGACAGTTCAGGCGTCCAGGCTCGGCGTTACTACGGTTCCCTGTATGAGCCGATCCTGTTTTGTGTGAAGGACCCGGGCAACTACACCTTCAACGCCGATGACATCCTTGTCGAAGCCCGTACCGGCGCAAGGCGCAAGTTGATCGACTACCGTAAACCGGTTCCGACCGTGTACAACAGCAGGAAGGTTCCTGGGAACGTCTGGAATATCCCTCGCGTCCGGTACCGAATGGATGAATACGAGAATCACCCCACGCAGAAGCCCGTGGCCTTGCTGGATAGAATCATAAGGGCGAGTTCAAATCCAGGCGATATGGTGCTCGACCCGTTTTCGGGGACCTTTACCACCTCCCATGTGGCACAGGCTCTCGGGCGGAGGTCCATCGGCATCGAAGCAGAGGAAGAGTATGTCAAGATAGGACTTCGCCGTCTTTCTATTCTGGCGACTTACAACGGCGAAATCTTGCGTCGTGACCCGAAGAGCTACGAAAGGCTAGAATCTCCTTCTCATCACTGTTTGACTCTTTTCGAGAGGTGAGCACAGTGGAACATGACTTCACGCCGGTCATCAGGCAGTCGCTCACCGAGCACTTCGGCAAAGCCGCCGAGGACCTCTTTGCGAAGAGCCCTCTGCTTCAGTACATCAACCTTAAGACAGTCTCGGCTACCCGTGGCTCGAAAGCACGAAGTAGTTTCGCGAATCTGTACGCCATCTATGTATTGGTCGAAGACTACGTAACGCACGGATTCGACAAGAAGGGCGACTATTCCAAGTATGAAGGCGCACAATTCTCGCATCTATTTAGACGCCAAAGGCAGTTGCCCTTTGGGCGCAAGCTCCAGAACCATGCGCTCAACAGTCGCCTCAACGAAGAGTTCCGGAAGTTCTTCCCGCAGGTGGATTCCCAGCCGATTCTGCGGGTGCTCGAGACAAGACGCTATTGGATCAATGAGAAGCTGCTTGTCGTGCCGCTCGGACGCAAGTCCTACAACCTGGCCCGCCCTATTGTGGAGATCATTGACTCGTACGCCGCCACAAAGCAGGCTTCATTTGAGACTTTCATTCGCACTTGTATTGAACTGCGTGCGATTTCCAGGAAGAAAGGCGGGCAAGTGGAGGACTTTGTCGGGCGGCTACTTGCGCCGAGCGTCGACGCCCGCATCTTTGAGATCGTCAGTTATGCAATTCTGAAGTACTTCTATCACGACCAGACGGTGTACTTTGGTTTTCAACTGGATGAGTTGGAGAGGTCGCCTCTGGTCCTGTACAAAACGGGCAGGACCAACGCGAACGACGGCGGCATCGATTTCGTCATGAAGCCACTGGGCCGTTTTTTTCAAGTTACTGAGACGCTCGATGTCCGTAAGTACTTCCTTGACATTGACAAGATCGAGCGTTATCCGATTACATTTGTCATCAAATCCGAAGCCAGTGTGGATGAGCTTGCCCGGAGCCTGCGGGAGGGAGCGGAGCGGCAGTACTCGATCAAGGCAATCGTGGATAGGTATATGGCATGTATTGAGGAAGTGGTCAACATTCCAGTTCTTCAGGAGCGCTTTCACAGGGCTGTGGCCCAAGGCTATCTGGGCGCTATCATGGATGAGATTGTCCGTCAGAGCAAGGTGGAGTTCAACTACGAAGACTCTGACGAGGTAGAGGCTAATGATGAGTGAGGCTGTTACTTGCCGACAGCATAGAGGTTTTGGGCGGTGCGGATGAAGAGGCGTTGGTTGGCGATGGCTATGGAGGACTGGATGGGGGTCTGGTCGATCTTGCCGGCGTAGAGGATCTTGAATTCCTGGTCGTCGGCCCCGCTTGTGACCGCAAGGCTCAAGGGTTGCGCCCCCATGCCCCTGACCGCGGCCGCGCCGCCCGATTATCGCGGCACGGTCGTGACCGTGATATTCACCGGCTCCGATACCTCCACACCCCCGTCGTTGTCCGTGGCCTTGGCCGTCAGTGCGTATTGGCCGGCATTGAGCCCCGTCGCCGCCGTCCAGCCATCCGACCCGTTGTCATCGGTCCCGATGGCGTTTGTATTGGCGAAGAACTCCACCCGCACCACCTCGCCGTCAGCATCCGCCGCCGCGGCCGTAATCGTGATCAGGTCCCGCGTCGTGAAACTCGCCCCGTTGACCGGACTGAGTATCACGACCATCGGCAACTGAGCAATCGCATCCAGCCACGTCCGCGCCAGAAACGCCACGTCCCGCCAGTCCACCACGCCATCTCGAATCAAGTCCTCCACAATGCCCCCCGCCGGCCCCCGCCAGTCGATCTTCTGCGCAATCTGTGCGTAATCGGCGAAATCCACCCTCTGGTCGCCGTTGACGTCCGCCATCCGCGGCGCCGGCCCCTTGGAATACTCCACAATCGTCATCGCCAGGTCCTCGGCCGTGATGGCGCTGCCGTTGTACGCCGCCCCATCACCATACCGGCTCCACGACTCCTGAAAGAATGGCGTGAAACTCTGGCTGTCCGTAAACTCGATGCAATACACCTGCCCCGGAACCAGCGGCGCCTGGTCCGGATTATAGCTGACGCCGACCAGGTCCGTACTGCTGGCGAAGTACGCCCCGGCGGCGATCTTGGTCGGTCCCACCTGCGGACCGTCGGGCCCATCCCGGCGAATCCGGCACGTCAGCGTGATATCGGCCTCGCTGCTCGCCGCGAACAAGTCCACCGCCGCCAGCGCCTCGCCCCGGGCCACGAACGTCTGGCACCACCGCATCCCCGGCGTCCCGAGCACGCCCGGTCCCGGCGCCACTCGCGTATGCGTCACGATCTGGTTGTCCTTGTCCACGAACACGGTCGTGTTCAAATCGAAGTTCTTCGCGTTTCCGTCCTGGTCGTAGGCCCGACCGTAAGGATAACTGTTGCCGTCCTTGTTCCGCTTGAACACCGCGCAGCCGCCGTCGACCCATATCTTCACCGCGTACATCCCGCCCGGCGTCAGGGGTATCGTCCCGCTGGGCCAGCGGACCCACTCATCCGAATCCGATGCCAATTGCCCATCCGTTCCGGTCCCGATCGGCGTCCAGCTTCGCACGTCCGGGTTGCCGTTATCCTCAAGAATGGTGATCCGGGCCTGCTTGCCGTTGTACAGCCCCCAGCCGGCCATCTTCCACGTCACGCCGCGAACGCCGGTCCCCGTGGCCTTGAACGTCTGATACCACGTCCACTGCCAATCCGTCCATTCGTTGTCGGCCCTGAAATAGGTCGAGTAGTCGATATCCAGGTTCACATCGAGCCGCAGGGTCTGACCATTGGCGATGACCACGTTGGGAATGACCTTCGGTGAGGCGAAGAAGTCCGGCTGGTTGACATACACCGAATACGTACCGGCCGGCAGGTTGTCGATCCGGTAGAAGCCGTCCCCCGTCGGCATCTGCCCCGGAGGCGCCCCCAGCCGACGGCTGATTCCCGGCATCGACGCATCCGCCGGCGACAGGAACAGGTCCCACTCATAGAGTCGCTGATAGCCCATCGGCGGCCGGCCCGCAATCAACTCAAACTGCCCCTGTCCCTCGATCGACCCGGCGGCATGAGCGGCCGAACCCAGACCCCAGACCGACACGACGGACAACACGAGCCCCGCGAGTTTCCTGCTGATGACCATCAATACGACCTCCGTAACAAAAGACTCCTCCATGCCATCACCACAAACACGGCAAATCCTTTGCAGACCGCGACTTACTATACCAAACACCCGAAGCCCCGTCAATCGCAATTACAGCCGCCGGGCTCGTTTCGTTATTGCATTTGGCCCATGAATCCGCTACTTGTGGCATGCAGGTTCATACGGATGCCTGTGGAATACGAGGGACTGTTGACGCACTACAGACTCCAGGTCTCAAGCACGCAATACACAATACACAATACACAATACGCAATGCGAAAACGAGGTCTCATCATGCTGAAGGTTCTGTTCTTGTCGTTCTGTGCCTGTGCATTTCCCGTGACTGAACTTGCCGCGGCCGAGCCTGGGCAGTATCTCCGGAGCATCCGGGAGTTTGGGGTCCTGCCCGGTAACTCGCCGCAGGTCAACCGCGAGAACCTCCAGAAGGCCATCGACTGGGCCGGGCCGCTCGGTGCGGCCCTGTTCGTTGAGCCCGGAGATCAGCCCTATCCGGTCGAAGGGGGCATTGTCCTGCGGGCCAACGCCTCGCTGATCGGCGTTCACGGCCCGGTCGGCCGCGGCACCAGCAATCCCCAGGGCCGGCAGCCGGTCGGCAGCGTCTTCGCCATCACCGACCGCGAGAAGCCCTTCATCACCACCGAACATGCCACGCAAATCCGCGGCATCCAGTTCTGGTATCCGGAGCAGTCCCGCACGGACCCGGCCGCCATCATCGAATACCCGCCGACGATCCGTTGCTCGCCGAGCGGTTGCCAGGGCGTAACACTGAGCTGCCTGACGTTCTACGGCGAGTTCTTCGCGATGGATTTCGCCGGGACCCGCCGCGCCATCGTCGAGCAGATCCTCTTCGAGCACTGCTACGGCTACCCGCTGAGCGGCCGGTTCATCCGCATCGACTACTGCTACGACATCCCCCGCATCCTCCACTGCCACGTCAACCCCGCCAACATGCGCCTGTTCGCCGGGGGTTTCAGCCGGGCCGTCATCGACTCCGTCGTCGCCCGCAAGACCTTTACCTACGAGGTCAACCACACGGATAACGCTGTTTTCATGGACCTGTTCACGTTCGGGGCCTACGGCGGCGTGTACCTGGGCCCGGCCACCTACGGGCAACTGACCAATTTCAACCTTGACTGCGTGACCATCGGCATCCACAAACTCGGCGACAGCACCAAGAACCGCAACTGGCAGATTGCCCAGGGCTCCATTATCGCCAATACGGGGCCGACCATCGACGACATCCACCCTATCATCATCGAGGGCCAGGGCCACACGGCGCTGATCGGCGTCGAGGCCTTCTCCGGCGGCAACGGGGCCCTGACCACGCTCGATGTGTCCAAGGATTTCCTGCTCGTCCGCGGCGACCAGCGGCCGACCATCACCCTCGTCGGCTGCCGTATGAGGAACTACACCGCCGATGCCCCCATCACGATTGAGAACCCCAAAGCCGTCATCCAGGCCTTCGGCTGCATCGACAAGGATGAAAACCCCTTCAACTATCCCCTGAAGTGACTTGTCATGCCTGCGCAGGCAGGCATCCAGAA
>DSDB01000079.1 GCA_011057845.1 Phycisphaerales bacterium
CCTCCGCGGCCTCGCGGCGTTTTTTCTCGCCCTTGTGAATGAGCGCGAGGGCTGTCCCGCCAACGAGAAGCATCGCTGAACCGATAATGAATGCCTTTTTCAGCATCGTCACTGCTTACCCTGCACGAACGAGACCCGCAGCCCCCATCGAATGATTGACATGAACATTCAAGTCCAACGCCGTTCACCTGATAGTATATGAAACAGCCTCGCCGAGGCCAAACCCGCCCGTACACCCCGCGGGATGGGTCGCTCCGATAAGATCCTCCCTCACGCGATGGAGATGGCCCTTGACCCAATCCAGTTGTATTCAGTCCGCGATGCGCAGGACGAGTTTGCCGAACTGTCCACAGGTCTTCATCCGCTCGAAGGCGTCGTTGCCCCCTGCCAGCGGAAAGACGGCATCGATGACCGGTTTTATGCCGTGGCGCGCCACGGCATCGAGCATGCCCGCAAAGTCCTCCGGCGAACCCATCGTCGAACCGATCAGGTTCAGTTGCTTCCAGAAGACCTTCCGCAGTTCCAGACCGCCCGGCGCACCCGCCGTCGGAGCCAAGTATCACCGGACACCGGATACCGGGGTAGAGGCCCTGCGTCACCCAATAATCCCGGCGGTTCAACGCGGCCGCCTTCAGCTTCACCAGCACCTGACCGCGACCCGGCGCCGATGAGGGCTGGTCCGTAAAGTGCAGCGGTTCATGCGGCTGGTTCAACACAAGCGCCTTCATGGTCGAATCCTCCTATCATCCTTAGGACATTCGCTGATCTGTCGGGACGAGGGCATTTTCCATTTGCCCGGCCCAGGGTCTGGCGTATTATACAGGCACGGTCCAGGCGCACATGCTTAAAAGGAGTGAACCGATGAACATGGATTTCAGCTTCTACATGCCTACGCGAATCCTCTTCGGCCGCGGGAAACTCGATCAGTTGGCGACGACGCCCTTTTTGCCCGGCAAGAAAGCCCTTATTGTCATCGGCGCCTCGGGTGCGATGCGAAAGCACGGCTATCTTGACCGCGTCATCAAGCTGCTGCGACGAAACGGGGTTGAGGCGGCCGTCTACGACAAGATACAGCCCAACCCCGTCAGTGAGCATGTCAATGAAGGCGCCGAGGTCGCCAAAGACCAGGACTGCGACTTCGTGCTCGGTCTCGGCGGGGGCAGCACCATCGACTCGGCCAAGAGCATTGCCGTCATGGCCGTCAACCCCGGCGTGTACTGGGACTACATCGCCCGCGGCAGCGGTGGCGGCCAGACCCCCAGCAAGGGGGCGTTGCCTATCGTCGCCATTCCCACTACCGCCGGCACCGGCACCGAGGCCGACCCCTGGACCGTCATCACCCGAACCGAGACCAACGAGAAGGTCGGATGGGGCGCCCCTTGCACCTTCCCCGCCTTGTCGATTGTCGATCCCGACCTGATGCTCAGCGTGCCGCCCAGGCAGACCGCCTACACCGGCATGGACGCCTTCTTCCACTCGGTCGAGTGCTACCTGGCGACCATCAACCAGCCTACAAGCGACCATCTCGCCCTGGAGGCCATCCGCCTGATCACGAAGTACCTGCCCATTGCCGTCGCGGACGGCGGGAACATTGAGGCTCGCACGAAACTGGCCTGGGCCAACACCGAGGCGGGCATCTGCGAATCGCTGTCCTGCTGTATCTCGCACCATTCCATGGAACACGCCGTCAGCGCCTTCTATCCCGACGTCGCCCACGGCGCGGGCCTGACGATGCTGTCCGTGGCATACTTCAGCCACCTGGCCCGGCGCAATCCGGCACGTTTCGAGAAGCTGGCCCGCGCCATGGGACGGGATGTGGACGCCCTGGCCGAGTCCGAACGGCCGATGGCCTTCGTCGCGGGTCTGCGAGAACTCATCCGAAACGTCGGTCTTGATGATGAGAAGCTCCGCAACTACGGCATCCAACGAGAGGACCTGCCCAAATTCGCGGCCAACGCCTTCTATTCCATGGGGCCTCTGTTCGACATCACGCCGGTGGAGCTGACACAGCACGATGTCATTGAGATATATGAACAGGCCTATGCCTAAGCTCGGCTTGTGTGGCCGGATCATGAGACACAACGTCAAATGAACGCCTGCGCAGGATGCTTGCCGACAGGTACGGCCGTCTGTAACCGCTCGCTCCGACGGGTCGCAGTGGCTCGTCGGCGGGCTCGACCATTCCATCGACCCGCCAATTGGCGCCGAACACCAATTCCGGCTGGTAGATAGCCTTCTCTTCCGCCAAAGGCAATTCCGGCTTGCGGCCAGCTTCCAAGTCGTACCAGATATTGCCTGTGAATCTGAACGTCTCCGGACTTGTTCCGGGGCCCACATTGACAAAGACACCCACCCGGGAATCGAACACGACGAGGTTCTGCTCAAACACGCCATCGTGGCAGGGGCGGAACCTTTGGTCCCTGGTCTCCTGGAGTATCCGCAGCACCCACTTGTCGGGCGTGATAATTGTATTGTGGTGCACATGTCCCCCGTCGGCCGTCACCCATGCAATCGGCGCCATCGAGCCAATGAACCGATTGCCCGCCACGGTAATGCGCGACGCCTCGTAATGGTCCACCCGGGGTCGAAAGTACTCCAGCCCCGTACTGCCCCCCAGATTGATCGCCCGCTGGCCCGCATCTCTGAACAGACAGCACTGCACGAGAATATCGGTCGTCCCGCCCTTCAGTTGGACCGCGTTCGACTGCTCAAATCCCTGCCTGCCTACGAATACACAATCCTCCACAACGCCCCTGTGGCAACCCACCATGTCGATGCCGGAGCCGCCCCAGCCCTCGAACCGGCACCGCCGAACGACGAAGTCATCGACGCCGGACATCTTCAGCGCATCATGGTTGCCGCGCGGCCCCGTCTCCAGGATCGTGATATTCTCCAGTACAATGTGATGCGCCGGCGTGTCAAAGGCGCCCCCATCGTCGATGTTGACTCCGTTCGACGGAAAGCCCCGCACCTTCAGATTCCGCAGCACGATATGACTGCAATCGGACAGGTGGATCGCCTGCCCTCCGCCACGGAATTCCGGCGGATTGTTCGGGTCCCGTCCGCCGATGACAATGGGGCGGCCGGGCGAGCCGGACAGACCCCCGACATACAAGCCGCCCTCGTACACGCCCGGCTCTACAAGCACGCGAACGCCCGGTTCGAGAGACCGCAGCGCCGAGCGCAGAGCCGACGTATCGCCAACCACCACATCCCCGGCTGTCGCCGCCACCGGCCAGACCGCCGCCAGAAGCACCACCACTCGATGCATTACGTATGCACGCTTCATTGATCAGACCTCCATGAGTATCAACCGGCATCCGCTGCTACCGCCCGGCCGTCGAATCAAGAAACCGCACGACGGCTTCCCTGACTTGTTCGATGGTCCGCACACCGTTTGTGTAGCTCTGTTCAAGAAAGCGCCGACACCGCTTCACATATCGCCTATCCGCCGCATCGACGGCATCCCGCCGCAGTCCCCCATCGAGGTCGTACACCAATGAATGGTCGGACGTTCCATCGCTGCTCCAAACTGTCTCAATACGACGTTTGGCCTCGAACCACCCGCCTGAGACGCTCATGAACATGACAAGCCCAAACCGGCGAAAATCCTCCGCCGGTACGTGATTGTCCGAACAGACCTGATAGCGGGCCTGCTCGATGGTGTCGGCGTGCAGATTCGTCGCCAGTATGTGCCTTCGTTGCGACAGTGTGCAATAATCGCGCAAGGCCCGGTTCCAGAGATAGGCGTAGTAATGGCCCGCGCCAAACTCATGGCAGACATAACAGCGAACCGGGTTATCCTCCTGTGCCTCCAGGGCCCGCCGCACACTTTCGGCCGTCGCCGGCACCAGCGTCATATCCGCGGGGACCAGATTCAACAGGGCACACATGACCGTCGTCTTGCCCGCTCCCCCCGGATTGGCCCCGACCATGAACGACGCCCCCCGACTGATCCTCGCCATCAGATAGGCCGCCAGATCAATTCCCAGCGTCCCGGCATCCAGCAGGTCGAATACCGACAGCATTCGCCCGCCTCGCTGGTTGCAGCGGTTCAACTCCTTGCAGTGCTCATCAACGCCGGTAACCCGTGACACCATCAACGCCCCTTTTCAATCGCGGATTCGCAACCCCGCCGGGCTGCTCGCAATCCCATTATCGCGGGCTCTCCGGTGTTTGACAACCACAGACACCACGGATTGTGTGCATGAGGATTGCACGGGATCATCGGCCGACGACCCCAGACATGCTTCACGCCCCAGCCCACAACAGACGCAACACGGCGCCATGGTTGGACGTGTCAACTCCCGCGACCCCGGTATTCCGCCCGCCCTCAAGCCTTGAGGTCGAACTGTATCTTTGCGGCCTTCTCGAAGCCGGGCTCGTAGATGCTCAGTCCGAATCCCGGCGCATCGGGCACACTGCAATATCCATCGCGAATATGGTAGCCGTCGGCCGCCAGCACTGAGGTGCGGGCCGCATCGTGCTCCGCCCTGTAGAAGTTGGCCACCGCCCGACCCACGTGCAACTGCATGTAGAACCCCACCAGCGACCCCCAGTTGTGCGGTGCGATTCTGGCGCCCACGCCCTTGCAGATGGCCGCCGCCGCGAGAATCCCCTCGAAGCCGAAATGGTTCATATCGCCCTGGAAGATGTCGATCGCGCGGGCCTCGATGAACGGACGGAATGCCTCAAGGTCGCCCTGCGTCTCGCCGTCGGCGATCCGTGCCTTGAGCCCCCGGCGGCGAATAAACTCCTTTAGCGCCAGGCACTTGTCAATGTCCTCGGGAAACATCTCCTCCATGAATGCCAGGTCCACGCCCGGCAGGTCCACCAGCAATTGCGCCGCCTGATTCAGGCTGTAGCCGTCGTTGGCGTCGACACCCATGACCGCACCGGGGCCCACGTGCTCGCGAACGGACCGCACCACCTCCTTGTCCCGCTCGTAGCCCTCCTTCGGGTCCATCCATTTGGCCCCGCGGCCGATCTTGACCTTGAACGCCCGATGCCCCATCCCCCACGACATGTCGATCTCGCGTCTGAACCGGTCGAGATAGTTATCGTGGTACTCATCCAACAGGTCGCTAAAATAGAGTGACCCATCGTAGATGGGAACGATGGCTGATCCGACACCTCCGAGCAACTCGTAAACGGGCTTGCCCATGATCTTGCCCACGAGATCCCACAAAGGCATGGTCCCGGCCCCCAGAGGTCCGGCCATTGTGCGCGACAATGGCCGATAGTACCCCAGCGGGTGGCGCCCCAGCAACAGTCCAAGCTGCTCCTGGCCGGCCCGACAATTGCCGAGGCCTTCGAGCCCGGTATTCGTGAACAGCCGCACCATCCGGTCGCGGGTCTGCACACCGTGAACATCCAGGCGAGAGTTCTTGCCAATCAGTTTCGGACGATCGCTGATGAGGTCAAAGGCAACGATGCGTGTGATCTTGAGATCGTCCGGCATCTGCCCGGCAAAAGCGCGCAGACCAAGACCCGCCCCCGCCGCCATCGCCTTCAAAAATGTCCGCCGCTCCATAACGGTCTCCTCGACACAAGCCAGGAAATCAACTTACCCATTTTACCAGAATGCTGCCCCCGATGCAAGAACTCTGTGGCCGAATCCACGTCTTCGACCGCGGGCTTTCCGTAAACCAGACGGTTGGGCCTTGGCAAAAAAAGCACCTTTCTGCAATATCCGGGCGAACCAGCCCGTCCTATATCAAGGTATGGTAGGGTATGCAACTTTGGTGCAAAGCCCCCCATTGATTTTGCCATAAAGCCTTATGGATAAATGATTTACGTCCAACAAGCAGCGACTTGGGCTTTTTAGGGATTTGCGAACATGGCTGACACAGCAATGGCAGAAGACACCTACCTGGGGCAAGGCCTTCTCGATGCTTCCTCTCTGTCCGGGTTCCGTTACAAGGACGGCTACACCCTCTCGGCAACGGATATGGGCTCTCGCGGCGTAAAAATCGAGCTTCGCCACACATACGACTCGGCCGGAGCCATCATCCTACCCCCTACGAAGGCCCAGGAATACGGAAAATGGCTGCTCAGCACCCTCGGGCAGGATCAGTTCGGTCTGCCCAAGGAGTTGCCGGATATTCTTGAACGCATCTGCCGGCAGAAAACACCAGACGGCGTGCTCCAGCGAGGCGACAAGAAGGCCATCCGCGATGCCCTTAAGGTGCTCAAGAGCAAGAGATAACCAGGCCCTCCTCCACCCCCAAGAAGCCACATAAGTCCATTTGAAGTAATGGCTTACGCACCGTGTAGTCGGTCAACGGGCCGCTTTGACACCGCCACCGACCATGGCCCGACGGGCTTCGGCCTCCACTGCCTTTTGGTTGACCATTGTGATATCCCCCGGCGTTTCCTGTACAAGAATGCCGTGAGCCGCGCCCCAGTTGACCGCCGTCTGGATATCCTTGCCCGTCAGCAAGGCCGCCAACACGCCTGATGCAAACGAATCCCCCCCGCCCGTGCGGTCTCGGATCGGGATATTGCGGCGGACGGGCGCCTCGTAGAATGCGTTGGCGAGCACGTCGTAGAGCACCGCACCCCAACTGACCACATCCGCGTTGTGTGCCCCCCGCCATTGCGTGCCGATCAGGCTCAGATTGGGCCAGTCTTTGGCCACGTGTGAAATTGTCTGCTTGTACGCCTCGACCCAGACCTCATAGGGCGCATCCTTGGCGATTCTCGTTTCGTAGCCCAGCGCATCGGCCAGGTCCGAGTCGTTGCCGACCAGCATCCCCAGATACGGTACGAGCCTGCGGTTGATCCGCCGTGCCCGCTCCTTGTCCGGCTCGACTTTCGAGCGATAATTAAGGTCCGCGGACACAAACGTCCCGTACTGTGCCGCCTTCTGCGCCGCCTCCATCGCCACATCAGCCGTCCTGGGCCCAATCAGCGTGAAGATTCCCCCCGTGTTAAAGACGCGGACACCCGCCCCTGAGAACAGCTCGTCGAAGTCAAAATCGCCCGGCGCCAGTAATCGCGCTGCGCTGTTGCCCCGGTAATACATCGTGGCCGAAGGCAGCACACCGCTGCCGTTATAGGTGAAGTTGATGCCGTTGCAGACGGTGCCCTTCTGGTCCGTCGAGTGCGGGCCCCCATCGCTGCTCGTGTTCCACCAGATGATACGGCTGGTGTCGACGCCGGCCTCTCGCATCTGATTGCGGATGTTCTCGCCTACCGGGTCATCCACCAGCGCCGTCAACACGGCCGAGCGCAAACCAAAGGTATAGGCCAGCCCGCAGGCGATATTCGTCTCACCGCCGCCCTGCGAAACGCGAATCGCGTCGCGGACCCGCGCCGTCGGCACATCCCGCGGGTCCA
>DSDB01000078.1 GCA_011057845.1 Phycisphaerales bacterium
CGTCAGCGACAACGCCGCCACTCCCCCGGCGGCCATGAACCCGCGCCGACTGACCGATGAATCACTATTCGCCATGATATATCCTCCTAATAGAATGAAAAACCACAACTCAAAACCCGGAATCCCGGCGCCCTTCGCGCGATGCGCGCCAGGTTTCAGGCTTGTGGGTTTTGGTTTTGCGCTTTGCATTTTGCGTTTTGCGTTCTCGGTCGAGTTGCCCCAAAAGCGATAAATCCAAAACCGACGATGCTGTTCAGGCATTCAGATAGACCTCACGTTTGATCTTGCCCGTCGTCGTCTTCTCAAAACCATCGGCGGCAATCTCGATATCCTGCTTCGACGCCACCCGCTCGAACGGCGACAGCCGCACCGAATTCCGCTGACATTCGTGCACGCTCTCCCAGATCAGGTTCCGCACAAGATGCGGCCGGGTCAGCAGTTCCTGCCGCGAACTGCGCGTATGGCCGGCCAGCGCCTCCCAGTCCGGATAGATGATCGCCCGCACCGTCTCCTCGCGCACCCCAGGCACGCTCTCGCGGCAGCCCGGCAGCACCAGCACCTCATCGACGAACCGCGCCTCCGACAACGCAATCTCAATCAACTCCGGATTGACGTTCTTGCCGCTCGGCAGCACAATGATGTACTTCTTGCGCCCCGTAATGTAAAGGTAGAATTCCCGGTCGAGATACCCCAGATCGCCCGTCCGCAGCCATCGCACGCCCTGCGCATCCGCGAACACCGCCGCCTGCGTGCTCGCCGCATTCTTGTAATAGCCCTTCATAATGCACGGACCGCCCAGCAGAATCTCGCCCCGCTCGTGGGCGCCGAGGGTCCTGCCCGTATCATCGGCGATTCGCACGGACAGCGTCGGAATAGGCCTGCCCACCGAACCCAGCTTGCGCCGCTGGTCGCAGAAACCATACACCGGCGAATTCTCCGTCGTCCCATAGCCCTGGTACAGGACCAACCCCCGCCTCCAGAATACCTCCAGCACCCAGTGCGGCACCGGCGCCGCCCCCGACAGAAAGAACCGCAGCGCCTCCCAGCCCTGCTTCTTCTTGAGCCGCCGCCCGAGCACCGCGGGCATCCAACGATCCAGAAACGCCACAAGCCGGCTCTGCCGCTTCTTCTGGTCAATGGCCTCTTCGAGCTTCTTGGCCAGCACCGTGAACAACGCGGGAATCGAAACAAAGATCGTCGCCCGGTGCTCGGCCAGGATTTCTCCGACGTGCCGATACTGGTTCGTGTAGATATTGGTCGCCCCGACCCACAGCGGCAGCAACTTGCCCACCGTCAGGCCGAACGAATGGTGCGGCGGCAGGATATGCACGAGTCGGTCAGTATGACTGATATCGACGCTCTCCAGGCACCCCTGAATGTTCGCAATCAGATTGCGGCCCGTCAGTTCGACCTCCCGCGGATCGCCCGTCGTGCCGGATGTGCACAGAATCACCGCCGTCTCATCGAGCCCGGCCGCCTCCACCGCCCCGCCAAAAACCGGACCGCCCTCGCCCGGCCGCTCCACCGGATCCCCCAGACCCACCGCTCCGTTCATCTCCACCACGGCAATCCCCGCGGCCAACGCCGCCGCCGCCAGCGACGCCCGCGATTCAGCGTCGCGATAGTCCTCCGCCATCGCCGCCAACCGCGTATCCGTATGCGTCAGATGGCTCAGGACCGCCTGCGCCGGCCGTTCCGGGTCAATCAACACCGGGATCGCCCCCGCCAGAATCGAACCCCACAGCACCACATCCCAGTCGCACCGGTTCTTGCCCACAATCGCCACCTTGTCGCCCCGCCCGATGCCGTACCGCCCCGACAGATGCCCGGCGAAGACCCGCGCCCGCGCGCCCAGTTCGGCAAAGGTCATCGCCTCCGACAGGTCGCTGCGAACGACCCGCAGGCACACGACCGACCCCACATCCTCCCGCGCCATGGTTCGCTCAAAGACGTCAATCAGACTGTCGTATTCCAGCAGACTCTGCGAATCACCGTTCATGCGTTCCAATACGATCCTCGATGTCTGTCGCCGCCCGGACCCGCACAAAAAGACCCGGCCCGGCGTCGCGACCAATGTAGTCGTTCGCCAAGCCCGCGGCAAGCCCTATTCGCCAATTTGGGCCCCCCAAAACACCGCACGGATGTTCTTCGCGGAAAGACCTTGAAAACGTCGCCGCCTTCGGCTATGCTCTGCCGTGTCGGCTTCGGATGCACCGAGAGTCTGTAGGCATGGACGGTGTTTTTTGCGTAAGGATACCCAACCGTGATCAATTTCGACAATGACCCCCTGCCGGGGCGAACGACCCTGTTGAATACCTCGGCCGAGACGCCCCGCGTTTTTCACGAAAATACCCGCTGGCGACTGCTCTCCGGCTGCTTCTGGATCCTCCTCATGCTGGCCGTCTGGGCCGGCGTCGTGGCCTACCCCACCGTCCGGTTCGGACTCGTCGCGGGTGAATTGCAGGGCCTCATCAAACCCGCCGTCGCCGTCGCCCTGCCCATCGCCCTCATCGGCGCCCCCATGGTCATGATCGTCGCCGCCGGCGGACTGGACCTCAGCGTCGGATCCGTCGTCAGCGTCGTGGCCGTCGTCACCGCCGCATCGCTGGCCAAAGGCGCCTCCGAACAGACCGCCATCGCCACCGGACTGGCCGTCGCCGCCGGCATCGGGACCGTCAACGCCTTCCTCGTCGCCGTCGGCGCACACGGCGCACTCGTGACACTCGCCGTGATGACCCTGCTCGGCAATTTCGCCTTCCTCTACACCGGACAGGCCGGCGCCATTCCCATCGCCGACAACGTCCTCAAGGACCTCTCAGCCACCCCCTACCTGCTCTACGGGACCATCGCCTTCCTGCTGTTCTCCATGTTTCTGGTGCAGTGCACACGCTTCGGCCGGCGATTCCCCAGCGAGGAGCCCTACCAGTCCTCCACCCAGAACGCCTTCTTCCGAGGCCTGCCCTACGTCCTCTCCAGCGTCACCGCCGGCGTCGTCGGCATCCTCATGCTCTCGGCCCGACGCGCGGGCATCCCCTCCATCGGCATGAACCTGGAACTCAAGGTCATTCTGGCCGTCGTCCTCGGCGGCGCCTGCGTCGGCGCCGGCTTCGGCAACGTCACCGGTATGGTCGTCGGCGCCCTGGTCCTGGCCGTCTCCCAGATCCGTATGAAACAAATGGACGTCCCCGGTCTGCACGCGGCCGTCATCACCAGCGCCGCACTCCTGGTCGCCACGTTCCTGGCCCACCTTTACTACAAACTCATCGCCCGCATGTACGCCGCCAGACACCCCGCCCGCCCCGTATAGAGGATTCTCAATACCCGTCTGCATCGGTTCAACGAACGCTGAACCACCGCCGCCGGTGCACCCCAAGTCGATAGCCCCTGATCGCCCGCCCGCCGTGCGCGGGAAGTCGATAGCCGCTGACCGGTCGCCGCCGGCGTGCGACATGCCGATAGCCGGTGGTCGGCAGCCGTCGGGCGCCCGCCACCGCCTCCTGCCTTCCCCGTAGGGACGACGGCCGTATTCGCCCGATGGCAGCGGATTGTGCTGCACGCGATACAGCTCGGTCAGCGTCTTGTAGAGGCTTCGCTCGATCCGCAGTTCGTAGTCGAGAATCCGCTCCAGCGTGCACGGCCCGCCGAAGTCCATGACCGCCACCCGGCCGAGATGAACGGGATTCACCTTCTCTGTGGCCTCGGGCGTATCCAGCCCCGCGTCGGCGCAGTCGCCTGTTGCGTCGTACGGCCCTTCGGCTGTGTTCGGGACGGGCGTTTGCGTTTCGCATGGCCGCCCGGCAATCCCCTCCGGCGACCGGTCCTCCACCTCCGGCCCGACGCCCTCGCCGCAATCCGCGTCCCACAGCAACGTGTCGAACGCCTGGCTGTGCATCCGCGCCGCACGCAGCAGCCGCCACGCAAGACCCACCGCCCGATCCGTGAGCATGGTGTCAACGGCGGCGTGGGGCGAGAATTCGTCGTAGAAATCCGCACGCAGTTGTTTGAAGTCCGCCTCCGATTCGCCGGCGATCAGGCCGATTCGCTTGCCCGTCAGCCCGTGCTTGACCGCGTTGCCCGCGACGACCGCCTTGCCCGTCGGCGTGCGCGGGCCGGTCGAACGCTGCGCGTTCAGACGGTTGGCGCGGATTCTTGCCTCTGTTGCCATAATGACTCCTTCCTCTTGATGTTGTGAATATTCTGTTCTCTCCAGGGGCCCACATATTATATGCGATCCGCCCCCGATAGTCAACAATAAAAAACAGGCTCCTCACACAAATCTGTGCAGGCCATTTGACTAAAACGTCGTGTACGTGCTTGTGACCAAAGACCTTGCGACTTTGAATCACGCCTGTCGACGGCGTTTCGCTGCGCCGCCGTTGCGTACGGCGACCCGCTAACCCTGCGTTTAGCGCTTTGCGGGCTACCGGCAGCGTGGCGTGTTTCGGCCGGCTACCGGTGGCCCACATGGTTCTTGTGTACACTCGACCCGAGCATTAACATAACGCCTTGCCGGACCGGAGGATAGGGCTCTGCAGGCGTGCAACCCGAGCGCCGCCTCTGGTGGCTAAACGGCAGCGAGGGCCCGGATCACCGGGTCCTCTGCCCCTGCTGCTGGTAGCCCCCAAAGCGACAAACGCACCTCTGATCCGTGTATCAATGCACAGATTTGTGTGAGGAGCCGATAGACAATTTGACATCGCGTAGGGTGTGCAACTCGTTGCACAAGCGGCCTGCCCGTCATGCCTGCCTACACCCCGGCAATGACCCTGTCATGCCTGCGAAGGCAGGCATCCAGAAGGACTCATGGCCGCCCACAACCTCCAGACACGCCCCGTACCCCTTCAATTCCCCCAAAAACGCCAAACACCCCATCAAAAATTCCCTTGAAAACCGCGCCCAAATCGTGTATAATCCTCACGAACACCGGGAAAACGCCTGATGAACCCGCATACACACGACCCCACCGCCGCTTGTCATGCTGAGCGCGTAGGGTGTGCCCCGATGCACATCGGGGTTGCACACACGGCCTGCCCGTCATGCCCAGGCAGACGGGCAATGACTCTGTCATGCCTACCGACGCCCCGGCTACGGCTGGCATCCCTTCGCAACGCGAAGGGATGGGTCCGCGCATCCGCGCCATGTGGCCCCATATGCCCTGCCCCCTGCTCCCGGAAAAACAAACCCAAACTTAGGCAACTTAGACAAAATAGGCAACTTGACACGCCGGCAACCCCGTGGTACCATTGAACCAGTTCTTTGGGAAGTCAAAGCTTTGGGCGGCGTTGGATTTATCGCGTGAGGCCAGAAACATGGTGGAAAGCACCGACTTGCCAAGTCAAACTGCCAGCCGCATCGCACATCGCTACGGCTGTTCCCCGGAAAGACAGGGCACGTTCTCCCGCAGGACACGACCCTTCGCACTTATCAAGCCAAGTGACAAGACGAATGCGTATGATGTCCTGAATGGCGTGAGATAGAGGGCGAATTCACTGGCATGCGGGGTGTATATGCTCTACCCGGAGTTCGCAGACAGACATGCGGAGGCAATGGATGAAAGTGTATCGCGAAAAGGCACTCAGATCCCAAGCGGATGACCCTATCAAAGCCCTGCTCAACATGTGGCATGATATATGCCGGAGCAGGATCGGCGAATCAGTTGAAGTTATGATTGCCGGGCGAAGAGACCATCCGCGGCTTGCGAGTTATCCAGGAGAACTGAATACAGCGGCACCAATGCGGGTTGAAGGGAAGCTTGCGTTGGTTCTGTTCTTCGACTCCTTGCTCCACGTCAATCCAATACTCGTGAGCCATGAACTCGGTCACTGGATACTGAAACTGCAAGACTTCAGGACACTGCGTTACAGACCCGACGAGCACTCAAATACTGAGATCTACCTGAACTCAATGATTCACCACGTCCCTCTGTATGCACTCCAGCGGTCCGTGGGGCACGACCCCCAAGACGAAGTCGACTCCCGTTGCCTGCACAATCTTAGGCTCTTTTCAAAGCAGGGTGAACCGAGTGCAAGACACTTGTGGGCAGACAATGCCCTTCTGCTTTCGGACGACTTGTTAAACTGCGCGCCAAGCAATCGTACAGCTGTCCTGAATGTGATCGGTAGCAAGCACCCCCACACCTCACAATTAGTTAGGAATATACTGGGACAAGCGGAGTCTCGAGACTTACTTCTTCCCGACCAGAACCTCGCCTTTGCCAGAGAGGTTGTTGATCGCCTTGAACTTCCCGGGGAGTGGCTCTTGTTAGACGAGTCCACCGAACTGGTACACCTTGTCAGGGAGAACAACTGACAGGTAACGGGGAGGGACAGCCACCAGTTTCAGCGCGTAGGGTGTGCCCCGATGCACATCGGGGTTGCACGCACGGCCTGCCCGTCACACCTGCCTACACCCCGGCTACGACTCTGTCATGCCTGCGCAGGCAGGCATCCAGAAGGACTCGTGGCCGCCGACGGCTGGCATCCCTTCGCAACGCGAAGAGATGGGTCCGCGCATCCTCACCATCGAGTCCAGCAGCGCATGTCCGGGGACACCCGACTCCCCTCAGGAGTCAAAACAATCCGTGCAAATCCGTGTAAATCCGTGGTTAAAAAAGCAGTGTCACTCCGTTCGATAACCCTGCAACTCCGTGTCCTTCCTGCGCGACGGTATCAGCAGCTCCATCCGAAGGCCGCGCGCGTCCAATTGCGGCTCGGGCGGAATCACGGAGCACCGCCCGGCCAGGCACTGATAGGCCGTCCAGCACACCGCCATCGCGTCATGGACATCGTCCTGCTCGGCTGTCCGCAGGCTCAGCCGCGGCATCGGCCCGCCGAAATCCGCGAACACCCGCCGCAGCAGCCGCCGCCGAAGCGCCCGACCGGCCGGCGACTTCTTGCCGGGATTGACCGCCCGCCCGCCGTTGAGCGCATGGAACGCCAGCTCCGGATGGGCCTCGCGCAGCCGGCCCTGCCGCTCGGCCGTCATCACCGCATCCACCTGGCGAATCTTGTCCATCATGCGAAACGTCCGCATGTTCAGCCCCCGCAGCGACACGGCGAAGTTCTCCCGCGTGGCCGTCGGGTAGTCCGCCACCTCCAGCACGCCGCGTATCGGCGGATCGAACACGCTGCCCGCCCGCGGCCGACCCAGCAGCCGCCGCGCCATCACGTCGCACCCCCGCGCCGGCCCGTCGCCAAGCCCTATCGGGATATGCACGCAGACCCGCCGACACTCCGCCGTCCGCTCCAGGGCCTCCTGAAAATCCCGCGCCAGAAGTATCTCGCGGACCTCCATAATCTCCGCATCGCCCCGGTCATCCCCGCCCGCCACCTCCCGCAACC
>DSDB01000370.1 GCA_011057845.1 Phycisphaerales bacterium
ACGGATCCGAATGTGCCTGGTCAGGCCCGCCGGGTGTGCCGCCGATATAGCTGCTCGCCGCCCACGACGAGCCCTCCTCCGGATTGCCCCCCAGTTTGGCGAGCACCAGGGAATGCCCGGTGCCGTCGGGCGAGACCGGCCAGGGTCTGTTGTCATTGTAGCGAACCGTCAAGACTATCGCCTGACTAAACATCCCAACCCCCTCGTTCGCCTCGCAGAGCGTTATGCGCTCGCCGGAGTTGTCGAGCCGGCCCTCATAGGGGCCATAGACGCCCGTTATCCCGTATGCCGCCTCCAGGGCGGCCGGGTTTTTCGCCACCACCAGGTACTTCTTGCCCCCCAGAATCGTCCCGGCGGGGAACTTGTACTGGATGCCCGCCGTGAACTCCCATTCGCCCATATCCTCGAATACGGCGCGATCGTTGTATATCTCGATGAACTCGAGGTCATCGTCCAGGCCTCCCGGCGGATGGTACATGATTTCCGAGAACACCAGCGCAAAACACGGTCCCGAGGCCCAAACCGCCAATAACACCGCCCCGAGAACGAACGACAAACCCCGTCTGAAATCGTTCATGCAAACCGATCCCTTCTCCTGTGCAGGCTTTCAGGTGGAGCTCCTCCATGAGGTGGGAGCATCCATGCACCCCCTATTATACCCGAATCTCAGCATAAGGCAAGGGATTTTCGCCCCCCCCCGGGGGGGGGCTTTGTGAGAGTTGCCTGGTCCTACTCATTGGCAGGCCAAACCTTGAAGATGGGGCTTGCGGGCCCGCTGGGTCGCCCACCAGCAATGTCTTGAACATCTGCAACGGCGTGCCGAAGGGTTGCTGGAACGCGCCACTCGTGGCGCGGTTCGATTCCCACGGAAGGTTAAGGAGTTCCTGAGCGATGCACTGTCGCTTCGGGATCGGCGAGACGGCGGGCTGGATCAGGAGGGAGTTTTTGACCGGAACAGCAATCGCTGTGATTCTGGCGTTGCTGATGCCGCTGGGAATTCAGAAACTGCGAAACCGTCTTACTGGAAACGGCACTAGGAAGATATGCAAGGACCTTAGCATCCTGTCTATCGGCTGACAGCGGGGTGGCAGCCTCTCGCCCAGCGAAGGGCCGGACAGCGAGGTCGAGAATCGAGAATCCAGGATCGAGTATCGAGCCCCGTCACAGGCACGCGATATCCAGGTTCTTTGCCGCCACCACCTCATCCGGGCGCGAAACGGGCGTCGTGATGGGCGCGTCCTTGAGTTTCTGCGGGTCCGTCGTCGCCAGTTGGGCAATCTCGATCATCGCGTCGATGAAGGCGTCGAGCGTCTCCTTGCTCTCGGTCTCGGTCGGCTCGATCATCATCGACTCCTTGACCACCGTGGGAAAATAGACGGTAGGGGGATGGAAGCCGCGGTCGATCAGGGCCTTGGCGATGTCTATCGCGTGGACCTCGTTGGCCGCCATCTCATCGGTCACCGTGAAGACGCACTCATGCTTGCAGACGCCCTCGTAGGCAAGCTTATAGTGCCCTTTGAGCCTGCACCGCACGTAGTTGGCGTTCAAAACGGCGTTCTCGGCCACCTCCGCCAGCCCCTCGCGGCCCAGCATCAGCATATACACATAGGCCCGCAGAACGATCCCGAAATTGCCATAAAACGGCGCGACGTAGCCGATAGACCTGGCCCGGTCGTACTCCAGCGCGTAAGTCCCGTCGTTGCGCTTGACCACAATCGAGACCGGCAGGAAATCGACAAGCGGCTCCGTCACGCCCACGGGCCCAGCGCCCGGCCCGCCTCCCCCATGCGGCGTGGCGAACGTCTTGTGCAGGTTCAGGTGGACAATATCAAAGCCGAAATCCCCCGGCCGGGCCTTGCCCACGATGGCGTTAAGATTGGCCCCATCGTAATACGCCAGCCCATCGACGCGGTGGATCACGTCGCATATCTCGCGGATGTGCGGGTTGAACAGGCCCAGCGTATTGGGGCAGGTCAGCATCACTCCCGCCACCTTGTCATTGACGGCCGCCTTGAACGCCTTCAAGTCCATCACCCCGTGCTCATCCGTCGGCACGGACACGACATCGTACCCGGCGATGGCCGCACTGGCGGGGTTCGTCCCGTGGGCACTGTCGGGTATCAGGACGGTCGTCTTGTCATTGCCGCGGTCATGGTGGTAGGCCGCCATGATCATCATCCCGCAAAGCTCGCCATGCGCCCCGGCCAGCGGCTGCATCGTGAAGCCCGCCATCCCCGTAATCTCTCGAAGCAGCAGGTCCGTCTCATAGAGTACCGCCAGCGCCCCCTGCGTCAGCATCCCGCCGATGCGAAGCTGCGGCAACAGGGGGTGCAGGTGCGCGAAGCCCGGATACGATGCAATCCGCTCGGCTACCTTCGGGTTGTACTTCATCGTGCACGAGCCCAGGGGGTAGAAGTTCGTATCGACGCCGAAGTTCCGCCGCGACAGCTCCGTAAAATGCCGCACCACGTCCAGCTCGCTCAACTCCGGCAGCTCCGCCGGCGCCTCCCGCAGGAGGTCGCCCCGCAGGTTGATCGTCGTCGGCACATCCGCGGCGGGAACGCGAATCCCCCGCCGCCCCAACACACTCTTCTCAAATAACAGCCTCATATCAGTTGTCCATTACTCCAGCCGCGCAATACCCAGCGCTGAATCAAGAATTGTGGCAGAGCCTACACAGCAACTGGCAATTTCGGTCGCTATACTCCATCGAAGCATCAATCCTATGCAGGTGAACACCCCGCAATGACGAGAAGGGCTTGCCGCACACCTGGCAAGCACGGACTCCCGAATCCCAGAGCATGTTCTTGAGAGGCTTCTTCGTTTGGATTTCATCCTGCTGTAACCGGGAGAATACCCAGCGGTTGATCTTGAATCTCAGCGTTGAATCCCCTCTTGCCGCCTCGCTGATCATCTGTCGGGCCTGACGCAGGATTCGATCACCATGCCGCTTCACTGCAGGATGTGACCTCCTGTTTCGCCGGATTCCTTCCGACAGGTTCGTTCTGACCTCCTCGGAAAACTCGTCCTTGAATCTACCCTTGCATATCTGGTATCGGTACCATTGCCAGTGGCTGTTCTTCCACGCACTGTCCGGAAAGTGCAACAGGACGGCCTCCTCGATGCGGCTTGGCTCCACGCGACCATCGTTCTTTGCGACATAATCCAAGACCAGGTCTTTGATTGTTCTGTATGATCCGGCCTGTCTTTTCCGCATGTCCATACTCCATCACAGTACTGCGTCCAGCGCCTCGGCCAGCATTCCAATCTCCTGCTTCGTCCGTTTCTCCGTCACGCAAATCAGCAACGCGTTGTCCATCCCGTCGTAGTACCGGCTCAGAGGGAAACCCGCCGCGAAACCCTTCTCAATCAGCCTGGCCACCACGTCGGCCGCCTCGCAAGGCAGGTCCACCACGAACTCATTGAAAAACCATTTCGCGTGAAAGTGCGGCCGCACGCCGTCGATGGCCGTGATCCGATGGTACGCATAGCTGGCCCGGTCGGCGCACAACTGGGCCGTCTCCCGCAGGCCCTCCTTGCCCATCAGCGACATGTACAGCAGCGCCGTCAACGCGCACAGCGCCTCGTTGGAGCAGATATTCGAGGTGGCCTTCGCCCGGCGTATATGCTGCTCGCGGGCCTGGAGCGTCAGGACGAACGCCTGCCGGCCCTGGCGGTCCAGCGTTCGCCCCACGATCCGGCCGGGCATCTTGCGTACGTGCTTCGTCAGCGACGCCATGAAGCCCAGGTACGGCCCCCCGAACGACATCGGCATCCCGAGGCTCTGGCCCTCGCCGGTGACGATGTCGGCCCCCATCGACCCGGGGTCCTTGAGAATGCCCAGGGATATCGGGTAAGCCGAGACCACCAGCAAGGCGCCGACGGCATGGGCGGCCTCGGCGATGTCGGTGAAATCGTCGATGCACCCGAAGAAGTTGGGATTCTGCACAATGACCGCGGCCGTCTCGTTATCCAGCCCAGCCAGGATACGGCGGCGGTTGGCCAGGCCGTCTTCGCAGTGCGTCTGTTCGAGTTCGATCCTGAGGTTCCGCGTGTACGAGTGCATCATCACGCGGTAGATCGGGTTGACGCTGTCGTCGATGATAATCTTGTTGCGCCCCGTGATCCGCAGCGCCATCATCATCGCCTCGTACAGCGCCGTGCCTCCGTCGTAGAGCGAGGCATTGGCCACCTCCATGCCCGTCAGCCGGCAGATGGCCGACTGGTACTCATAGATGGCCTGCAGCGTGCCCTGCGACAACTCCGGCTGATACGGCGTATAGGCCGTGTAGAACTCGCTGCGGCCGATCAGCCCGTAGATCGCCGCCGGGATGAAATGGTCGTAGAACCCACCGCCGAGAAAACACGTCAGATCGATATGGTTCTTGGCGGCCAGGTCGGCCAGGCGGTTGCGGACCTCCTGCTCCGTCAGGCCGCGCGGCAGCTTGAATGAGCCGGCCATCAGGTCCTTCGGGATGTCTCCGAACAGGTCCTCCATCGTCAGGCCGATCGCCGCCAGCATCTCCTGACGCTGCTCGGCGGTGTTGGAAATGAATGGCATCGTAATCCCTCGCCATGACTGCGTTCGCCCGCTCCGGGCGGACCGTGACTCAAACCTGCTTGAGATACTCCTCGTATTGCGCCGCGCTCATCAGCGACGACAGCGCGGCCTTGTCGCTCACCGCGAGCTTGCATATCCAGCCGTCTTCGTAACACGACTGGTTGAGCAACTCAGGCCTTGACTGGAGTTCCTCGTTGACCTCGACCACCTGGCCGGCCAGCGGCGCGTACACCTCGCCGGCGGCCTTGGTGCTCTCGACCACGGCCAGTTCATCGTGCGCCGAACACTGGCGGCCGACGGCCGGAAGCTCGACAAACGTAATCTCCCCGAGCATCTCCTGCGCGTAATCCGTGATCCCCACGGTCGCCGTATTGCCCTCGACCCTTGCCCACTCGTGATCCCTGGTGTAGTACAGACCTTCGACTATCATTGCCTATTCTCCGATTAGAACCTGGCGAAGCGGCCTATGACCGTTCCGCTGATGTCGGCCGTCAGCATCTCGTCACGGCCGACCGCCTCTTTTCTGCCCTGAGCGGCCTGGCTGGAACGGCGGGCCGCATAGTAGACGCCGAACGCATCGCCCTCGCGCAGGGCGCCCCGTTCCACGTAAATCAACGCACACTGCTTTCGCCCCGCGTGGGCACAACTCGTAACCCACCCGATGCACCGCCCGTTCGCATCGAGCACGCCGTCGTCGGGTTTGGCCGGGCGGATGCCCTTGTCGCCCGGCAGCTCCCCCCGCATCACCTGCATATCGTACTCGGCGGCATGGGCCGCCATCACCGTCTTGCCGATGAAAAACGGCTTGTCGAGCTTCACCGCCCAGCCGTAGCCCGCCTCGATGGGCGAGATGTTGTGTCTGCCCGCCAGCTCGTGCCCGTACAACGGGAATCCCGCCTCGACCCGAAGGCTGTCGCGCGAACCCAGCCCGCACGGCACCAGCCCGACCGGCACGCCCTTGTGCAACAGCCGCCGCCACATCTCCACCGCCCGCCCGGGATGCACAAAGACCTCGAATCCTACCTGTGCCCCGGTATAACCCGTCCGGGAGATCAGGCAATCGATGCCGCCGATCTCGCCCTCAACGAAATGGAAAGGCGCCAGCACCATGAGCCGATCGGCCAGTGCATCGTCAGCCCCGGCGGCCTTGAGCACGCTGACCGACCGCGGCCCCTGGAGGGCGAGGTTCACCCGGCAGTCTCCGAGCATGGTTACGTTCCGCATATCGCGGACGGCCGGCCGATGGTCCAGCGTCCGCTGCTCATCGTCGGGGTCGATCACGAGCTTGCCGCTGGTCAGTGCGCTGAAGTAGGCCTGTACTTTGGCATCGTTGGCGGCGTTGACAACAACCATGAAACAATCGTCGCTGCGGCAGAAGATGATGATATCGTCGATCACGAACCCGGCCGCGTCGAGTACCTGGCCATACCGGGCCCGCCCGGGCGCCAGTTTATCCACATGGTTCGTGCTGATGGCATTGAGAAACGGCCTCGCCTGCGGCCCCGTCACCTCCAGCGCCCCCATGTGCGTGCAATCGAAAAGCCCCGCGGACTCCCGCACCGCCCGATGCTCAATGCTGATGGATGAATACCACAGCGGCATCAGGTAGCCGGCGAAGGGCGCCATGTGCGAGCGGTCCGTCAGCTTCAGGTGCTCCTCAAGAAGCACGCTGCCCACGGGAGTGCGTTCACCGGCCTCAAATGTGAACCGGCCCACCGTTGTGTATGTCTGCAACTCCAAGCCTCCTTGTCATAGCATTGCAAAGGCCTCACAATACGCCAAATCCCCGCCCCGTCAAGCGCATTCGCCATGAATTGTCCGGATACAGCCGCGAACCCTGCGTTGGCCCGCCGCGGCCCGGTTGACAGCCCTTCCGGATCGGCCTAAGATATCCTGACCGTTCCGGGTTGTCGCGTATCGGATCCAAGAAGAGGCCCGCTTTCATGGGGCAACCGCCGTCAAGGAGTCGTTATGAAGCACGTTCTGCCGTTTGAAGTCGGCCTGCTGGCCGTCCTGGCCATGGCCCACTCCGCCCCGTCCAGGGAATATAAAAGCCGTTCCGACATCCCCGCCGAGGCCAAATGGAAGTTGGAGGACCTGTATCCTTCCGATGACGCCTGGACGGCCGCCAGGACCACCCTGGTCGCGCGATTCGACGAAGTCCTGGCGCATAAGGGCAAGCTTGGCGATTCCCCCGAGCAATTGTTCGCCTGCCTCACGCTCGGAAGCGACATCTCCCGCGAATTCGGCCGTCTGTTCAGTTACGCACAGATGAAATCCGACGAGGACACCCGCGTCTCGAAATACCAGGCCATGAAGCAGCAGATGCAGCAACACGCCACCGACTTCAGCAGCCTGGCCTCCTTCATCGAGCCGGAGATCATCGCCGTCAGCCCCGAACAAATCGAGAAGTTCATCGCCGCCGAGCCTGCCCTCAAACCCTACACCATGTACCTGCGCGACCTCCAGCGCAAGAAGGCCCACCGCCTCTCCGAAAAGGAGGAGAAGATCGTCGCCGAGGCGGGCCTGATGGCGGCCGGGCCGTCATCCATCTTCTCGGTCTTCAGCAACGCCGAGATGCCTTTCCCCGAGATTGCCCTCAGCGACGGCACAAAGGCCCTGCTCAATCAGGCCGGTTATGCCCGCCACCGCGCCTCGACCCACCGTGCCGACCGTCAGGCCGTCTTCGCGGCCTTCTGGTCCACCTACGACAAGTTCAAACAGACCTTCGGCACGCAACTCGACGCCCAGGTCAAGACGCAC
>DSDB01000189.1 GCA_011057845.1 Phycisphaerales bacterium
GCCGGACGGCGATCAGCTTCCTGATGTCGAAACGGTGGTACTTCTGCTTCCACGCCGGGTTGCCCTGGGCGTCCGCGTTGGCCACGTGAATGATCCCGTCTTCCGGGACCATAAGGGCGTTGTGCAGATTGGACCGCATAGCCACCGGGGCATCCATGAGGCGGATGGCGGTTTCCTGTGTGAACTTCCCGTAGCCTTCAGCGACGAACCTGGACAGATTGCGATACCGCTCATCGGCGGACATCAGCACCGTGTTCTTCACCGGATGGGGCAGCAATTCATGATGCTCGCCAGGCCGGATAATCTCCACCTTCTCCGGCACCGCCTTTATGCCCACCGCCGAGTTGGTCTTCGCGTCGGCGATCACGTAATAGTATTCGCACGTCCGCTTGTTGTTCTCAAATACGGCGATGGCCTCGTCGAGCGACTTTGCGTCGGACAACACCATCCGAACTAGAAACGCCATGGGGATGCCATCCCACTGACCCACACCCCCGCCGCCCATCTCGCCGATACTGACCTGCCGCATATTCATGCCCGTGACCGAACCGATGAAGCCGGCATACGACACGTTGACAAATGGAATACCCCCATCCGGCTCCTGGATGATCAACACCGCGTGGTCCTGAAATTGCATATCGACCCCGTAATCCAGAACCCGGCCGTGGTAGAGCTTGCCCTCGGCCGTTGCCTCCTTCAGAAGGGCGAACCCGCTGCAGTGCATCAATTCGGGGATCAGGTTGGTGCCGACAATCTTCCATTCCGGCATCTCGGCCCCGCGGGCCAGGGCCTTCATCTCATCGACGAAACGCTGGGGAATCTTGCCCGCGAACGCCGATGAGAGCATCCCAGCCACGGCCGAGCGCGGAACCTGCACCCCACGAAACTCGATGGTCTCCCGTGAGTCGGGGGCCCCCAGAAGGAAGTTGACATTCGTGTGGATTGCTTCCTTGAGCAGGACCCCGTGCTGATAACCCATCTCATCGGGCGTGCCTTTGAGGTGCAGCACGCGGTAGCCATTGACCGTCTCCAGGTAGCCCTTGCCCTGCGTGGCAATCAGCTTACGGACGGGCTCGACGGCCCCGGCCACCGGGACCGACAGCAGGACAATGATCAGGCAAAGAACGCTCGTGCGGTATCTGCGAAATGCCATTGTGCGACTCCTTAACAAGGACCAGGGCCCCAGCCAGTCAACGCCATTATACGAAGCCGCTGGCGCCGCGCCCAGCCCTTTTCGCCCCGGCAATACGCCCGGCAACGTCTATGTGAATCTGTTCATCGGCGGCCATGGCGTCATCCGGACGCCCGACCGAACGGTGACGATCCACCAGGAGACGGGCTATCCCTGGACCGGCAGCGTGAAGATCCGCGTCGAATCCGACAAGACGGGTGATTTCGCCCTGATGGTGCGGATTCCCGGCTGGGCGCGGAACATGCCGGTTCCCAGCGACCTCTATGCCTATGGCGATAAGGCACCCGGCGATGCGGGCCTGAGTGTCAATGGCAAGGCAGTCGCCATTAAGGCCGACAGCGGCTATGCCCCAATCCAGCGCACCTGGACGTCGGGAGATGTGGTGGAACTGTCGCTGCCGATGACCGTCCGCCGGGTCATCTCCAATGAGAAGGTCATTACGAACAAAGGCAAGGTGGCCCTGGAACGCGGCCCGGTGGTGTACTGTCTGGAAGGCCACGACAACAACGGACAGGTCCTGGATATGTACATCCCGGATGATGCACCGCTCCAAACGCGGTTCCAGACCGACCTGCTCAACGGCGTTGTGGTCGTCACGGGCCAGGCTCGAACGGCCAGGCGAACACTCGACGGCCGCGTCGTGCCGCACGGAGAAAGGCCCTTTACGGCGATACCCTACTATGCCTGGGCCCATCGCGGGTCATCGCCCATGACCGTTTGGCCTGCCAGCGTTCCGGAAGGCGCTCGCCCGAAACCGGCCGACACGCTGACGTACATAAGCAAGACGACTGCCTCCTTCGTCCATGTCTCGCTGGATGCCATCAAGGACCAGATTATCCCGGCCGATTCAGCGGATTCATCGGGCCTGCAACTCGACTTCTGGCCGCACAAGGGCGTGACCGAATGGGTCAAGTTCGAATGGGACCGGCGGCACAGACTCTCCAGCGTCAAGATCTACTGGTTCGATGACACCGGCCGCGGCGCCTGCCGCGTTCCCAAGTCGTGGCAGGTCCTCTATCGCGACGCAGGCGGACGATTCATCCCCGTCGAAAACACCGGTCCCTACGGCACGGCCAAAGACACCTTTAACAAGGTGCAGTTCAAACCCATCGAAACCGACGCCATTCGCATCGACATCGTGCTTCAGGATGAATGGGCCGCGGGGGTGCAGGAGGTCATCATCGAGTAGCCGTCTTCGCCCGGCAGGGTCTGCTTGATGTCGGGGTCACTGGCCATAGAAGACCAGGTGATCGTAGGTCCGGCTGTCGGCCCGTTTCTCCTGATCCTTCGCAAGCGTCTCGTGGTACTGGCAGTGAAAGAAGCGTCTGTCAAGGGCCGGCTGTGGCATCAGGTCCGTCTTTCTGGTCTCAGCGGCGGCCAGATGAAGCAAGGCCAGAGGAATCTCATCCCCGGTGCGGGCCCATTGCCGACCTCTGCGGGGAAACAGCCCGCTCGGGGCCTGAGTCTTGAGCAGATTATCGCCGATCCGTCGAGCCAACCCCATAAAGGCCTCGTCGCCGGTGGCTTTATACAGTTCGAGCAGGGCGTAAAGGCTCTCCCAGTCGCTGTGGTTGGTCTGGAAGTCCGGGGCGCGGTCAGCCCCATCCGCGCGGCCGACGTCGCCGAGGCCGAATCGCCTGCAAATCTCCTGCGTCATCCGCCACAGTTCTGCGTCCTTTGTCAGGCGGTAGCCCAGTGCACAGCCCCACAGCAGGGAACCGTCCGGGTTGCGAGGAGCAAAGGATTGCGGGACGTAGTAACCGCTGCGAGACTGCTGCCACTGGATCGGCGTGCCGTCGAGCATGACGGCGATGAATCGACCGCTGTTCGGATCGTAGCAGCACTTGGCGTAGGCCTTAAGGTCCTCACGGGCCCACGCGATGAACCTGCGTCCGACCTCTGCGCCGCGGCCGCCGGCCTTCATCAGCATCTCGGCCGCCTGCATCTGGGCCAATGGCAGGTCGTGGTATCGTCCGGTCTGGTGATAGGAGGCCACGATTTTTGCCTCATTGATACTCGGATGGACGTGGCCCAGGGCTATCTGGGCCCGATCCGGCTGACGGTAGCTGAGCTGCCCGCCGGACAGACCCGTGTTCGGGTCCTCGGCCTGTTGCCACCGCTCGACCAGCCGACCCGTCCACAGCAGCGCCTCCTGGCTTTGGCCCAGAACCGCCAGCGCCACACCGGCCCGCATCAACGGAGGCGTCACATTGACGAACGACAGGTTGCTCTTGGGTGTGGCGAAGGGCACTGTGATGTCCTCTTCGTATACGGCGTCCCACCTCGGTTTGAGCCGGTCCCTCATATTCCCATGGCGGTTGTAATCCAGCCGCGACCAGTCAATGATGTGTCTTGCCCAGATCGCCTCCGCCAGCTTGCGTGCCGCCTTGGAGTCCACCCGCCACATCAGCTCGAAGTACGGCTGGTGGGTCTTGAGTTCGTGCCCGTCGCTGGTTTGTCCGACCCCTTGGTTGCCCTCAAGGTCCCATGCCAAATGCCCGCCCCAGTACAGCAGGCCGTTGGGAGCACGGCAGTTCTCCAAGGCATATGCAGTCGCCGCCTCAGCCGCCCGGCGGTATTTCGACTCCCCGGTCAGTCCTGTCAAGCCGTCCAGAAGACGCACCAGCGGCTGCTGGCTGGCGAAGTTGGACAACACCCAGGTCTGCCCGTTGGGGCCTGCCCAGCGTACCGGTTCGAGCGTCTGGACGTGCAGGCCGTCCACAAACAACGGGCTGTGAATATCGCCGTATGTGTCGGTTCCCCGCTCAATGACCGTGTCGGCGAATCGCCGAACTGCCTTGATGCAGTCTGCGTTCTCATACCCGGCGGCCGCCGAAGCCAGGACTGCTGCAAAGACGACTGCCGCTGCCATCCGGATGCCATCACTTGGGGCAGTTCTTCTCATCATAGCACATCCTTGGACCCTATCCGGTCCCGATCACAAGCGAAGCGCACACGGCGTCAACTTGCCTGCGCCGCTAAGGTCGGCGTTGGTCGCGCGGCCGTGGGGTAGTATCGGCCGCCTCGAACCGCAGGCCATCGGTGGCTGTGCCGTCGGGCTTGCGAATTCGGCAGGCCGCCTCCCAGCCCCCGCCGTTGTTGATGACCTTGAGCATCAGCGTATTGACCCCGGCGTTGAGCCTGGCCTTGACGACATCCTGGCGGGGGCTGATGCTCCGGCTGGCGTTCGTGCCGTGGACGAACTGTCTGTTGAGCCAGACCTTGATCGAGTCATCGCTGCCGACCTCGATCTGTACCTCCTGCTCCACCGGCGAGACCACCGTCGTTCGCAGATACGCCGCCACGTTGTCGCGGCCTCCGAACGTGGCCGCCAGGTTGATATTCCACGAACCGAGACCCTGCCGGACGGGTCGCCAGGTAACGACGGCCTCGGGCCTCTCCGGGTCGAAGGCGATATCGAACAGTTGCGGGCCTTCCTTGCCGCGTTCGCTGTAGGGCCCGGCGCCGAGCCACGTCAGGATATAACCCTCATATTGCTCAATCTCATTGATGATGGCTTGGGCCTTGTCGCGGGTCGGCGAACTCTCGACCGACGACACCACCTTTTTCATGGCTACCTTCGCCCGGTCGGGATGGCTGGCCTTGAGCCGATCGGCGATCTGCACCGTCGCCAGGGCGGCCTCGGCCTTGAGCGGCGGGCTATCGATATATCCCTGCACGATGTCCAGTGCCTCGACCGAATCGGCCGTCGCCAGACCAGCCAGAACCAGTTTCTTGTCCTCGGCCCGCTCGGCCGCATTCATCGCCCGCACATACATGCTCGTCGGGTTGTTCGACAGCCCTGCCAGACGCACATAGCCCCGCAACGCCAGCACCTTATGCGCCTGGTTGCCCGACTGGCCGGCGATGGCCAACAGATCGTCGGCCGCTGTCATGTTTGGCCAGTCCGCCAGTGTGCGGACCGCCGCATCACTGACACTGGGATCCGGGTCCTTCATCGCCTTACGCACCGTCGCCAGCGCGGCGGGCGTCGCCGGACGGCCGAGTAGCCGCAGCAGCACCGGCTTGGCGTCATTCGGGGCCCGCCCAAGCGCGTTGATGACGGGCTGGACCTGGGCCTCGGGGTCGCTCATACGGCTGAACAGATCGACGACCGCCTGTTCCACGACCTCGCGGTCGGCCGGGTCCTTGGGTGCGATTGCGATATCCAGAAGCGTGCGAAGCTGGCCTGGCCCGCCCATCTTGCCTATGGCGCGGATGGCCTCCCGCCGGACGCTCGCCTGGTCGTCTTCAGCGGCCTTTCGCAGTTTCACCGTCGCCGCGGGCAGCCCTCGCTCGCCCAGGACGCGGATGATCTCAGCCTGGACCGCCGGATCCTCCTCGTCCATGGCCGCCAGCAATTTGACGTTAATCCCCGGCGGGTTAAGTCTCGCCAGACTCTGTCGGGCGACGAGTTTCTCGGGACCGGATCCCGCCGCCATTTTCGCCAGCGGAACCACCGAAGCCAGCCCTCCGACTTTGCCGAGTGCCTCCGCGGCCGCGACACGAACCTGCTCGTTCGGGCCGGCACCGGCCTTGATGATCGCCGACTCGGCCTCGCTGTGGCCCCGATCACCGAGGGCTCGAATCATCATTTCCTGCGTCTCCGGCGGCAGGGAATCCAACATGTCCGCGAACCTTCGGGTGGCGGCTCGGCCCTCCACCAGCGGCATCAGGCCGATAGCTCCCTGTCGCACCTCCGCGTCGCCGCCCTGAAGCGCCTCGACAAGCGTTGCGGCCCCTTGTGGCCCTTGCGTCAGCACGAGCCCTCGCAGCGCCGCCAGACGGATGTGCCTGGGCTGGCCGGCTGTGTAGAACTCCTGATATATCCTCTGAGCTGCCGCCGGTTTGCCCTCCGCAACGAATCCTTCGGCGCAGAGGATCAAGGCTCGGTCAATCTCGGACTGCACGGCTCGGGCCGCTCCCGGACGGGCTTTCTGAAGGGCTGGGACCGCGATGGAATTGCCGATACGACCCAGCGCCGCAGCGGCGGCCCCAGCCACGCCGGGCTCGCTCGATCCCAATAGCCTCATCAGGTCGTTCGTTGCCGGCCTGTAGCGACGTTCGCCCAAGGTGTTGGCCATGCCCACCTGCAGAGCCGGCGACGCCCTGTTCAGAGCCCGGTGCAACGCCGCCGATGCCGCATCCCCTTCGATGCTCCCCAGTGCATAGCGGGCCGCGTGCGAGACCTCTGGATCGGACAGCAGCGGTTCGAGTCGGCCGATGCACTGCTCGGTGCCGATAGTCCGAAGCTGCCGGCAAAGGAATATCTTGCCGTCTCGCGTCCGGGTGTTTGCCAGGGTCGCCAGCAGCCTTTGCTCAACCTGTGCTCGCTCGCCGGGTCTCGTGGCGGCCGCCATGACGGTTTGTTCAATGAACTCCAGGGGATTGGAGTTGGCTCCGTACTCAAACCGCTGAACCGCAGTCAGCGCCTGGTCCAGCCGGTTCATATCCAGGGGCATACCCGCCGGAACAGCCCCAGCCGGCGTCAGCACCAGCGCTAGTGTCGCGATCACCTTGAAACGGGTCATGGTATCATCCTTTCGCTGTGGGTCGGTTGGGACGGTTTATGACAGAGTCCACGGTTCTCGCTTCGGGCGGTCCAGCCACCGGGCGGCCTCGGGGTCCCCGATGATCTGCTCGTTCTGCGGGTCCCATTTGAGAGGTCGCTTGAGCCAGTAGGCGATATTGCCCAAATGGCAGTGCGTCGCTGTCCGATGGGCCCGCTCGATATCCCGGAAAGGAATCTGGCGGGTCAGTACGCAATGAACGAAGTCGCCGAAGATGCCGCCCCTGCCCTTGTAGTTGGGTATGTAGATATCCGGCGGGGCCTGTTTTTGGTTGCTGTCTCTGGCCGGGATCTCTCCTTGCGTGCCCCGAAACGACAGTATCCCGCCCCAGCCGCCGCCGTGGTAGATCCGTACTCCGTTGGCGAAGACATACGTCAGGCGCTGGATATCCCGGCCATTCGGCGGGATGATCTCCACCGGCCCGGTCTCGTGAAGACCCAGGCAGAACAGGGCGCCCCCGAACCCATGACAGCCCCAGTCCGTCATGCCGCCGCCCGAATAGTCCCGGTAGGCCCGAAAGCCGCCGCGAATGAGTGTCGAGTGAAACGGC
>DSDB01000465.1 GCA_011057845.1 Phycisphaerales bacterium
AAGAAGTAGAAAGCAGAAAGGCAGGAAAGTGGCAAGTCCCGGCCGTGGTGCATTCGGAGAACCCGATCTGTTGGCCCGATGCATACGAACGTCGTCCTACAATGGGGTGGGTGCACTGCCTCGGCTGTTGATTGTCTTTCTGACGGCGGTTGCCTCCACCGGAGCGGACGTTGTGCCGCACGTTCAGGCTGTGAGACAGACGATACACGTCCACGGGCCGGTGGTGGATTTGAGGGGCGATTGTGGAGCGAAGGGGGATGGGGTCTCGAATGACACGGGGGCGTTTCAGAAGGCGGCGCGGATGCTCCAGGAGGCCGGCGGGGGAACGCTGCGGATAGAAGCTGGGATTTACATTGTCGGGCGGCAGGGGCATGAGGAGGGGGCGTATCCGTACTATCGGCGGGAGCCCATCTTTGTCGTGCGGGATGTCAACGGGCTGCTGATAGAGGGGGCTGAGGGGGCGGTGATACGGCTGGCCGACGGGCTGCGCTACGGTTCGTTCGATAAGGACACAGGGGAGCCTATCGAGCCGAACATGCCTTTTCTCGACCGCGACTGCCATGTATCGGCGTCCGTGATGTTCGATATTGCCCGCTCGCGGAATGTGATTCTGCGGAATCTGGAATTGGACGGCAACCGCGGGCGGCTGATCCTGGGCGGGCAGTGGGGCGATACCGGTTGGCAGCTTGCGGCCGGGGGGATTCACCTGTTCGGCTGCCGCGACGTGCTCGTGGAGAACGTCCGCACGCACCACCACGGGCAGGATGGCATCATGATCGGTTTCGCCGGGCTTAGGGAATCCGACCCGCCCACCCCGCACGTACTACTCAACGTCATCAGCGAATACAACGGCAGGCAGGGTCTGTCGTGGGTCGGCGGGCGGGGCCTGACGGCCGTGCGATGCCGCTTCAACCACACGCAACGGGGTGGGTTCGGCTCGGCGCCGGGGGCGGGCGTCGATATCGAGGCGGAGGACTCGATCTGCCGTGATGGGCTTTTTGTCGGGTGCGAATTTGTCAACAACGGCGGTTGCGGGCTGGCGGCCGACACCGGCGACGGCGGCTACAGCCGCTTCGAGGACTGCCTGTTCTGGGGCACGACGAACTGGGCCATGTGGAACACGCGCCCCGGCATGGTCTTCGAGAATTGCCGGTTCTACGGGTCGGTGGTGCACAGCTACGGCTCAGCGGAGCGGCCGGAGCTGGCCACGCGATACAAGGGCTGCCATTTCGAAGATGTCGAGCACCCGCGGTACGGCGTCTATCGCAGCTACCTGCTGATCAACCACGACAACGCCCGGCCGAATGTCCTGTTCGAGGATTGCGATATTGTCGCCAACAGGCTCAAGGCCCTCTGGTTTGCCTGCGGCGAGGCGCCCGGCATCATCCTGCGCCACTGCCGCATCACCCACAGGCATGCCGGCCTCGAAAATGGCGACTTCCAGTCCCTCCTGCGAGGCGTCGTCCTTGACAACGTCCGCTTCAAGGAAGACCTGCCCGATACGGCCAGGGACTATTACATCATCGCCCAGGACGTCTCAGTGGAAGGCGATACACATATCGACGGCCCGCGTGTACGATGGCAACGGGCCAGGAGCGGTCCGACGGGCCCGTTGCCCGATCGTCGCTACTGAACGGCGCCGGACCGCAGGGTATGGATTCAACGTGACAACAGAGGTTATGCAATGAACAGGATTCCATCGTTTTGCTCATGTGTTGTCTTGTGTCTGCCGCTCTGCGGTCTGGGTGTCGCCATGTCGGCCGGTCAAGGGGTGCTGCAACACGACTCGTTTCGGTACTATGTCGAGCGGTTCAACGCCGACGACGAGGAATTGTACGCTCAGCATGTTCTGAACGAGCAGGCGTGGGCGTTCCTGCGTGACAACATCCCCCTGTTCGAGTGCCCCGACAAGGACATCGAGCGAACCTACTACTTCCGCTGGTGGACGTATCGCAAGCACATCAAGCAGACGCCGGAGGGTTTTGTCGTCACGGAATTCCTGCCGCCGGTGGGCTGGTCCGGCAAACACAATACCATCAATTGCGCCGCGGGGCACCACTTCTACGAAGGCCGCTGGCTGCACAATCCGATGGTCCTGGACGACTACGCACGGTTCTGGTTTCGCGGGGGTGGCGCCGTGCGAAGCTACAGTTTCTGGGTGGCCGATGCCCTCTGGGCCCGGTACCTGGCGACCGGCAACAAGGAAATCCTGCTCGATCTGCTGCCGGACCTGATCGCCAACTACGAGCAATGGGAGAAGGAACGTCTGGAGCCGGACGGCCTCTTCTGGCAGATCGACGACCGCGATGGGATGGAGGTCTCCGTCGGCGGCAGCGGCAAGCGGGCGACCATCAATTCCTATATGTACGGCGATGCGGCGGCGATTGCGAAGATCGCGTCTTTGGCCGGCCGCCAGGATATCGCCGACCGTTTCCAGCAGAAGGCCGAGCGGATCAAGGCACTGGTGCAGACCCGACTGTGGGACCGCGAGGCCCGATTCTTCAAGACCCTGCCGAGGGACAAGGACCGCCTGGCGGATGTCCGCGAACTGCACGGCTACAGCCCCTGGTACTTCAATCTCCCGGATCGGGGGCATGAAGACGCCTGGAAGCAACTGATGGACCGGCAAGGCTTCTACGCCCCTTACGGCCCGACCACGACCGAGCAGAGGCATCCCGGATTCCGTGTGTCCTACGAGGGGCATGAATGCCAATGGAACGGCCCCAGTTGGCCTTATGCCACATCGGTCACTCTCACGGCCCTGGCCAATCTGCTCAATAACTACAATCCGCATGTCGTCAGCGAGGCCGACTATTTCGATGCCCTCAGAATATACACCGCAAGCCATCGGCTCGCGCATGAGGACGGGCGGCTCGTACCCTGGATTGACGAGAACCTCAACCCCTATACGGGCGACTGGATCGCCCGGACGCGGCTCAAGAGATGGAAGGACGGCACGTGGTCCCAGAGCAAGGGCGGCAAGGAGCGCGGCAAGGACTACAATCACTCAACCTACTGCGATTTGATCATCACGGGCCTGGCGGGCCTGCGTCCACGGCCGGATAACCGAGTTGAAGTGCGTCCGCTGGTTCCCCCGAATACGTGGGATTGGTTCTGCCTCGATCGCGTCCTCTACCACGGGCGGATGCTGACCGTGCTTTGGGACAGAACAGGACAACGATACGGACGGGGCCAGGGGCTGCGCGTGCTCATCGACGGCGTCGAGATTGCACACAGAGACTCCCTCGGCCGCATCACGGGCGAGTTGCCGAGGTAGAGACGACAGCCGTCTTTGTCAGGTTGTCGCCACGACCGGCACCTTGCGGGCCCGGGCCGTGAAGTCGTCGATGTGCTCGACCTTCTCGAAGCCGATGGTGATGGCGTCGATGAAGCCGCCTTGCAGGACGTACTGGATGGACTGGTCTTTCTTCTGGCCGTCGTTGCCGAAGGTTCCTTCGCCGATCACCTTCATGGCGATCAGGCCCTTGCCCGCCTCATGCAGCTTTCGCAAGACCGGCTCGACCTTCTCGGTCGGACCGTCCATCTTGGCCCCGAACGGGTTGATTCGCGCGTGTACTGTGTCCACCCACGGCTCCGTGATGGCCGTCTCCAGCGATTCGAGGCTGTGGCACGAGATGCCGTGCGCCCGGATCAGGCCCTTCTGCTTGCACTTGTCCAGCCCCGTCATGTACTCCGACAACTCCGTGGGCCAGTCCTTGTTGGCCAGGCAGTGCAACTGCACGATGTCGATGTAGTCCGTGCCCAGTTCCTTGAGGAATCGCTCGACGACCCCCTGGGCCCCGGGGCGTTCATGTTCCGGCAGGCTGCCGGACCGCCACCAGATCTTGGTGGCGATGACGTAGTCCTTGCGAGGCATCTGGGCCAGCGAGCGGGCAAGAAACGGATGCGTACCGTAGAGGTCCGCAACATCAAACCATCGCATCCCCTGATCCCAGCAGGTCTTGATGAGCGTGTTGAAGCTTTCGAAGCCCATGCGTGTATGGTTGGACTGGCGGCCGCCGCCGCGCATCCCCGTACCCATGCCCAGCCGCGTCATCTTGATCTTCGTCTTGCCGAGCTTGACGACCTCGACGGGGTCGTAATACGTGGCGGGCTTCTCGGCCGCATGGGTCAGACGGCCGGCGATCAGGGCCGCGCCGAGGCCGGCCATGGAGGTTCTCAGGAATTGGCGACGGTTGATGGGTTGCATCAGATTGCTCCTTAGTTGGGCTGCAAGTTGCGTATGTGTGCTGCTAAACCGTTCATAAGTCGTCAGTCATACGTCGTGAGTCCTATCCTAACCGTCCGTACGACGCACTTCAAGGCCCCCGATTGGCCGCGAACCGCCTGTATGCCGCAAAGGGCCGGGGCTTGTACGTCCGGCAAGCCCTTGAGTTCGATATGCAGGTTTCGCGGCTTCTCATAAGGCAGACTCCAAAAAATGTCCGCGTGGGGGATAGGCCATCCTGTGCGGCTGAACGTCCGAAAACGCTCCAGTAGCCGTATCGACTGGGCTATTCTATGGCAAAACGCCATGACGGACAACCCAACCGCCACGATACGAACCATCGCAAACCGCCCTGGCCGTATCACCAGGGGCGACCCGGACCCAGCAGGCCCCAAGAACGCCCTGTGGACCGGCCGTTGCCCCATCTGGCCCATTGACAGCCGCCATGTTGTGGCGTATCATATAGTATATACCCTGACGGACAGGCGGTCCTTTGACGTGAGGTCGCTTATGAACCTGCAAGACGACAGCTTTATCTGGCGGCACAAGACCCGTGTCGGCATCGTGATCGGGGTCGTAGTCGTTCTGCTGGTGGTGTTGGTCTTCACCGGCCGGCTCGAAAATGTCGGAACGGGCACCGTCCTGACGATGGGCCTGATCCTGGTCTCGCTCGTCCTGGCCATCATGGCCGTCTATGTGACGATGGAACTGAGGAATATCGGCGAGATGATGCAACAGAACAGCCTCAAGCTCGACAAGATCGTCAACACCCTCGAAAAGAGCCGAGCCGGACTGGCCCAGATCAACCACAGCACCCACCTTAGCGAGGCCGCCAAGGCTATCGCCTTTCGAGACGCCAATCGGCAGGCGCTGCGCGAAGCGGTCTTCGACAGGCTGCAGAACCATGACTTCGACGCCGCCCTGGAGATCATCGACGAGATCGGGGCCCACGGCGACTACCGTGACCTGGCGGCCCAGCTGCGGACCCAGTGCGAAAGCTACCGCACCGCCACCGACCAGGAGCGAATCAGCCACGTCATCGCGCACATCGAGAAGCTTATTGACGATTGCCAGTGGCCCAAAGCCTCGGCCCAGATTGAAACGCTGATCCGCGGCCATCCCAACTCCGACAAGGCCCTGGCCATGCGCCAGAAACTCCTCGAAAAGAAGCAGGAACGCAAGCGCGTGCTCCTGGCCGCCTGGGACGACGCGATCAAGCGGCAGGACACCGACCGCAGCATCGAGATTCTGCGGGAGCTGGATGTGTATCTGACGCCCAACGAGGGGCTGGCCCTGCAGGAGGCGGCCAGCGACGTCTTCCGGACGAAGCTGCACAACATGGGCGTGCAGTTTTCGCTGGCTATTTCGAGCCGCCAGTGGAACCAGGCGCTGGAGGTCGGCCAGCAGATCATCCGGTCGTTCCCGAACAGTCGAATGTCCCAGGAGATACGGGGCAAGATCGGCGTGCTCAAACACAATGCCGAACAAGGAGTAACGGCCTGAAACAGCGTTGCATAATAATGATACGGGCAGTTGGGTGCCCGGCCGGCGTCTATGGAGACGGTGGTGGATTCGCAGGGATGGCTGATCTCAATGGAGCGAAGGTGGTCCACGATGAAAATTCTACCGGTGGCATCAGTAATCGTATTAACGGCAGGCACATGGGCGGCCGCCTACAGCGGCGGCAACGGTACCCAGGCCGATCCCTGGCACATCGGCTCAACCGCCGACTGGGAGCAGTTGATGGATACCCCCGCCGACTGGGGCAAACACTTCGTCCTGACGGCTGACCTCGATATGACGGACATTCCCATGACGCCGGTGGGCGATCTGTCCGTCAAGTTCACCGGCCGATTCGATGGCGCCGGCCATACCATCTCCAACGCCGTTATCGGCTGGCTCGGGGCCGATTACCTGGGTCTGTTCGGATATGTCGGCCCCACCGGACGTGTCGCGAATCTCAGCCTCATCAACGCCGATGTACGCGGCCGCAACGCCGTCGGCGCCCTGGCCGGGCTTAACGCCGGCACGATAACCTCCTGCCGTGTAACCGGCTATGTCAGTGGCAACTCCCACGTCGGCGGACTGACCGGCAGCAACAATCGTGGGACCATCACCACCTGCTCAACGGCCGTCGCCGTCGGCGGCGACTCCCACGTCGGCGGACTGGCTGGCCGAAACGACTACTCCAGCACGATTGCCGCCTGCTACGCCACCGGCGACGTGAACGCCACGGGCAGTTACGCCGGCGGTCTGGTCGGCTATGACTACTACGGCTCCATCGACACATGCTATGCGACCGGCCGGGTCAGCGGCGGCTCCGAGGTTGGCGGCCTGGTCGGACGGGTCCATTACGGGACGGTTGTCGACTCTTATGCCACCGGAGCTGTCAACGGTGGCGGCTCGCTCGGCGGGCTCGCCGGGGGCAGCTACTTTGGCTCGGTCTGGTACTGCTTCTGGGATATGGATACGAGCGGCAGGCTGTACAGCGCCGCCGGCACGGGCAAGACGACCCCACAGATGCAGACGCTCTCGACCTTCGCCAATGCCGGGTGGGATTTTGCGGACACCTGGGCGATTTGTGGGGGCACGAATTACCCGCGTCTGCGCTGGGCTATCCCCGCCGCCGATTTCCGCTGCCCCGACGGCGTCGACTGGCTCGACCTCGACTACCTCCTGCAACGCTGGCTGGCGGACGACTGTGCGGCGGCTCAGGATTGCCAAGGCGCCGATCTGACGGGCGACGGTCGTGTGGACTTCGCCGACTTCGCCGCCCTCGCCGCCGACTGGCTCAAGTGATCCGCACCGGGGGTTGTCACCGCCCCGCGCCCCATGGCGCAGCCCACCTGACCGGCATGGGCCCGTCAGGGGCATGCCATCGGAAAATAGGCCCTGGCGTTGTTGAAGCAGATATCCTCCACCATCCGGCCCAGCAGGTCCCTATCGTCGGGCAACAGTCCCGCCTCGACGTCGCCGCCCAGCAGGTTGCAGAGGATCCGCCGAAAGTACTCATGCCGCGGATAGGATAGAAAACTCCGCGAGTCCGTCAGCATCCCCACGAACCGGCTCAGCAGGCC